>CAMPIL010000068.1 GCA_946886375.1 uncultured Phycisphaerales bacterium | reverse complement strand
ACTTGTTCACGACCACGATCGGCTTCAACCCCAGTTCCAGCGCCTTGGTCAGCACGAACCGTGTCTGAGGCATGGGGCCTTCGAAGGCGTCGACCACCAGCAGGCACCCGTCGGCCATGCGCAGCACGCGCTCGACCTCGCCGCCGAAGTCGGCGTGGCCGGGGGTGTCGATGACATTGATGCGAAACACCTTGCCCGCGTGACGGCCTCGGCGGGCGACGTAATTCACCGCGCAGTTCTTCGAGAAGATCGTGATCCCGCGCTCCTTCTCCAGCGGGTTGGAGTCGAGGATGCACTCGCCAAGGTGATCGGCCTCTGTGACTGCTCCGGAACCAGACAGCAGTGCATCGACGAGCGTGGTTTTCCCATGATCGACGTGGGCGATGATGGCGACGTTGCGGAGAAATGGATTCGGGCTGGGCTTCATGAGGCGAAGATGATAGGCGTGCAGCCGGATGGCGGCGATGCCAACGAAAAACACATAATCTGCTCTCAGCCCGGCGACTATTCTTCGCGCGACGATTCCGGCGGCGCCAGGGTGATCTGCACATCCAGCCGCATTTCGTTGGCGCTGGGACGGGCCAATTGCCAGCGGCAGGATTGCATCCCGCCGGCAAGTTCCGACATCATCCGCAGCGTGGCGCTGAATTCCGCGGCCTGATCTGCCTCGGCGAATTTGTTAGCGTGATCGCTCCAACTCTGCAGATGCCGGCTGATGCGCACGCCGTTGCCCGTGCCGCAACTTTCAAATCGCCCGACGAATTTCGGATCTTCGGGGCAGTCGGCCTTCAGCGTCTTCACGACGTCCTCCAGCGGCTTGCGATCGCTGGCTACCACGAACCATGCGCCCTGCGGGCCCTTGGTCACCGTCCAGGTGAGGTTCACATTCTGCATGACCGGAAACCCGCCGGTGAACCAGTTCGTCGCGCCGGAAAGATCGATTTCGCGCGGCTCCTGTCTGGACAGATTCCGCAGAGGCGGCGTCTTGATCAGGTACGCGCCATTGCCCAGATCGTTCAAACGGTGCGCGACCCTTGTCATCTGTTCATCCAATTGCGAGAGCGCGACTTCGCCATCCTTGACTTGCATGCAACTGACGACGGCTGGATTGAGCAGGTCCACCGGCTGATCGAGTTCGCGCCCTTCCACTTCACCCACGACCACCAGCCGTCGATCGCCGAGGTTCTTGCGCATGGTTGGGCTGAGAAGTCCTTCACCGAAGTTCGCTGCGAGGAACGATTCGATCGGCCCGTCATCGACATCCGTGGGCTGCATGAACGCCACGAGGGATTCGCGCTCAAATCGAAGCACGGGCGAGAAGTCGCAGGCAAGTTTCGTCACGCCATGACTGAACGGCGCATTGGCGAACTTTGCGGCATGACGAATCGAGACGTTCTCGCCTCGCATGGTCATGACCGCAGCGGAGAATCCGCCCAGGGGCAATTTGTGCCGCGTATACACCGCGATGCGCCCCGCCCCCAACGTACGCGCATGCTCCATGCACGGCTGCGCTGAAAGCGAATCCAATTCTGGTTGAAGCTCTCCCAGGCGCGGCAGGACATCGTAAAACAACCCGGCCTGTTTCGCCGGACCGACGACCAGCACGCCGTCGCCTCGCGCCAGCACCATTTCCTGCTCAGGAAGTTCAGCCATGGCGAACCCGGCGCGCGGCTCGCGCACGCGGACGTTGAGGTTGCGCAAGAGCGCGGCGGTTTTCTGCTCGTTGACTTCGGTCACAAGCGCCCACTGACCGCCTTCGCGCGTCATGAAGGTGCATCGCTGACCAAGGCAAACGTCAAGGAGTCTGCCCTCATCGGCGTTGGCCGCCTTGGCCAGGCCGGACCATGCAGCGCGGATTTCGCCGTTCTGAATAACAGAGTTGATCCAGTGCGAAATGGGACGGTCAGCCAAATCCTTGCGAATTTCGGCCGCGCCCTCGACATGCACGAACAGGGCGACATCCGGCGGGGCCAGTCGGCTGTCGGCGAACGGCCCCGCATCGACGTATGTCGTGGCTCCGAGGCCGAGTGCAAGAATCAATGCGCCGGTCGCGATCATGACTGCTCAATTACACCCACCGGAACGGAGCAGTTGACCCGTGGTCATCCTGCTCCAGCATCCTGGGAGGAGAATCATCATCGGGAGCGGCAGGCTCAATCTCGAGGGGCCGCGGCGGCAGCGAGAGGTTGCGAATGGAGCGGATCACATTGCCGATCTGATTCTGTTGGCGCTGCACATCGTTGCCGATCGCGGCGGGAATCGTCACACCCGCCGGCCGACGCGCATCCGAGCCGTTCTCATAGAACCGCATGCCGACACTCAGTGCAAGAACAGCGACGGCGAGCGTTCCGATTCGGCCTGCGATGCGTCGAATTCGGTGCCGCCGCGCCACGCGCGGCCCCACCTGCATGTACCCCAATTGCCCCATGATTCGCCGCGTCAAATCCGGGGCTTCGCCCTGGTTCCGGTGCAAGCCAAGGAAATCGAGTTCCTCAGCCGGCGGAACCTTGTCGCGATGATTTGAAGCGTCACCCTTCTTGCGCCATCTCATGACCACACCTCCCGGGCGTGCTGGCTCATGAGTTCCGAAGATTCAATCGCCTTCTTCATGCGCTTGCGGGCGCGGTGCAGGTGACTTTTCACCGTGCCCTCGGGCATGTTGTAGTACACCGCAATTTCGGTAATCGGCCAGTTCTGCTGGTGAAACAGCAGAATGATTTCGCGCTGCTGGGGCGCGAGTTCTGCAAGTGCGAAGTCGATGACGCTGCGCGCGTTCTGCATCGTCTCTCGCTGCGCCGCGCTCCCGCCGGGCCAAGCCGGTTCCGCGTGCTGATCGCCGACTACATCACTGTCGTAGGTGGGCCGATGCTTCTGCATCGCATTGACGTACAGACGCTTGGCAATGGTGAACAGCCATGTGCTGAACCGGAAGCGAGTGTCGAAGCGGTCGAGATTCTTCAGCACGCGCACGAACGCCTCCTGCACGATGTCCTCCGCGACATCGGCCCGGCCGGACATGCGCAGCATGAAGGCGTACAGCGCCTCCTGGTGACCTCGAATCAATGCTTCAATCGCGCGAGCATCGCCTGCCTTGGCCTTGCGAATCAGCGTGACTTCAGATGACTTCAGCATGATGCCCATCATTGTAACTACCCGACTGCCGCAAACCGGTTGCAAACGCCCGACCGGGTAACTCCGGGGCGATTCAACGCGTCAGACCACCCGGCAGGCGGTTGTTTTCGCCCGTCGCCTGCCTCCAGCAACAGAAATCTGCCCTGACTTGTCGATGAATGCAACAAAAGTCTTGTGAGGGACACGAGCGAGTCGTACCTTGGCCGATCATCCAGATTGTCCAATTTGCCAGCACGTTTGATCCCCTTCCCGCCCCCTTGCCTCGGATGACCGCCATGCAAACCACGCGACTGCTCATTGTTCTGGTCTCGCTGATGCACTTCACCTCGTTGAGTGCTTCGGCGCAATGGTCGCTCAACGGCGTGAAGGTCTTTTACAACGCCGGGAACGTAGGCATTGGAACCAACAACCCAGCGCACACGCTCGAGGTGCGCAGCGCGGGCACGCGCGCGGTCTTCGCCTACTCCGACGCGGCAAGCGGGTTCAATCATGCCGTGTACGGTCAGACCGACAGCCCCGACGGCCGCGCGCTCTATGGCTTGGCCAACACCAGCACCGGAACCAACTTCGCCATCGTGGGCAAAACCAACAGCCCCACCGGGTACGCCGGCTGGTTCGTCGGCGGACGCAATTACTTCGAGGGCAAGGTCGGCATCGGCGTGATCAATCCGCAGGCGAAACTCGATGTCAACGGCAACATCTACTTCAACGGCGGATTGCTCAGTCGCAACGAACCGGCCCAGTACAACGTCAAGCGCGCCGGCAGCCAGTTGGAAGTCAACGGCAGAACCATCACCTTCAAGACCGAAGGCATCGAGCGCATGCAGGTGCGCAACACCGCAAACGGCGGGCTTATCTTCGCCAGCAGCAACCTCTCGGTGCCGGTGCTCACCATTCGGGGCGGGGCCGATCTCGCCGAGCCATTCACAGTCTCTGACTGCGATCCAACAGAAAAGCCGCAGCCCGGCATGGTCATGGTGATCGATCCGGATCGTGCGGGGGAATTGAAGATCGCTCGAGAGCCATACGACCGGAAAGTGGCCGGCGTCATCTCCGGCGCGAATGGATTGAGCCCGGGCATGGTGATGCGAGCCGCGGGCAATCCGCTGGCCGACGGCGAACATCCCGTGGCGCTGACCGGTCGCGTGTGGTGCTGGTGCGATGCATCCGCCGCATCGATTCAGCCGGGTGATCTGCTGACGACCTCCGCAACGCCCGGCCACGCCATGAAAGCGATCGATTCATCACGCGCCCACGGCGCGGTCATCGGCAAGGCCATGACCAACTTGGGCGACGGGCGCGGATTAGTGCTGGTGCTTGTGAACCTTCAGTGATTTTCACGCAGCGCTTTCACAGGAACTCAACATGACCCTCAATGCCCTGCGATTGATGCTCCTGGCCGCGGCACTGCTGGCGGCCTGCTCTCCCGCCAAGGCGGCTGTTGTCGCGCGTTCGATCGCCCAACTGACGGAAAAATCCGACCTTATCGTCATCGGCGACGTTCTGGAAGTTGTGTCCGAATGGAATGCCGATCATTCGCTCATCATCAGCCGCATCGACGTAAAAGTCGTTGATCGCATCAAGGGCCTGCCTGATGATCGCATCTCGCTGAACGTGGTTGGCGGAACTATTGGCGACCTGACGCTGGCGACATCCGTGACGCCGCGCTTCATCGTGGACGATCACGTGCTGTTGTTTGTCAACGGTCCGGGCAATCAACTGACCGGCGAATACCAGGGGGCGCTGCTGACCGACGGCAAGGACGCAGTGCGCAGCGATCCGGACTTCCGCCATCGAATGGATGCATCGACCAAGCGCCCGTTGAAGGATGTGCTGGATGAAATCCGTGCCGCGCTGCCGGGGAATCCGGAACTCACACCGGCACCCTACGCCGGGCCGTTCAGTTTCGACGCCGTTCTGAACTTCGCGCTGCTTGCGTACGACTGGACCTGGCAATCCAACCCGATGGGTGAGAGTTTTTTCATCAACGCCAATTGTGCGGACGCATCCGCGGGAACAGCTGGTCAGCAGATCACCGCGCTTCGGGCCGGCGCGAACGCATGGACCGACAGCGGCGCGGATTTTGCATTCGCCTATGGCGGGCCGACGGCCTCCACGGCGGACAAGTTCGATGAGGACAATTTCGTATTCTTCCAGAACACCGCCGGCATCGCCGAAAGCACCATCGCCGTGACGCACGTCTGGAGCATCGGCACGAACCTGGTTGAATGGGACATGATCTTCAACGACTTTCACTTCGAGTTCTGGAACGGAGTAACTGGCGACTGCGAGAGCCTGATGGACCTTCAATCCATCGCCTGCCATGAATTCGGACACGCCCTTGGGCTTGGCCATACAGCGGTCGGCGGCGCGACGATGTTCGCCACCACCGGCACGTGCAACATTCAGCCTCGCACGCTCGCGCAGGACGATATCGACGGGGTTGTGGCCATTTACGGCGCGGTGCCGGTGATCTGGGTTGATTTCACCTACGTAGGACCCTCCACCGGATCGCCGAGCCAGCCGTATAAGACGCTTCAAGCCGCGCTTTCAGCAGCCGGTCCCGACGCCACCATCCGCGTCAAATCCGGAACGTCCAGCGAGACATTCCCCAAGGGCATCGATCAATCAGTCATGATCGAAGCGTCGGGCGGTCCGGTGACCATCGGCCAGTAATCGCGCGCACGTTCACACGTGCGCTACGTACACGGTGCACACGCCGAACGTCAACGGATGGGCGCGAACATTTGCGAACCCGCACGATGCCAGCAGCTTCATGAACTGACCCGAATCGGGAAACGTCGCGACAGACTTTGGAAGATACTGGTAGGCCCCGCTGCGATCCCGCGCTACCAATGAAGCGGTGAACGGCATGATGCCGTTGCAATACACCTTGTTGACCCAACGGATCACCGCGTTTCGAGGGTGGCTGAATTCCAGCACGATGAGTCGCCCGCCGACTCGCAGCACGCGGCGAAACTCTCGCAGGGCGCGGGCCGGATCAGAGACATTGCGAATGCCGAACGCGATCGACACGATATCGAATGACTGGTCTGGAAACTCGAGGTTCATCGCGTCGCCTTGCTGAAAAACCGGCGCGGTTGCGGCATGCGATTTCGATGGAATCTTCTCCCGGGCGATCTCGAGCATCTCCGCAGTGAAATCCACTCCTTTGACAGAACGTGCGCCGCCTCGCACAAACGCAAACGTCAGATCGCCGGTGCCGCAGGCAACATCAAGCACATGATCTGTTTCGCCCACCTGGCTCAGTTGCACGGCGCGACGGCGCCATCGCTGATCCAAGCCTAAGGAATGCAGTCGATTGTTGAGGTCGTAGCGGCCTGCAATGGCCGCGAACATGCGCTGCACGCGCGCAGCCTTGTCAGGCGCCGCGTGCGGATCGCGCTTGAGGTCGCTTGTCGACCAGATCAGGTCGTTTGCCTGTTCTTGCGGCAATGGTGTTGTCCGAGTCGCAGACACAATCCAAGAATGATAGCGACAGCCAACCCTTACCAGAACCGGAGGCGAACATGAAACGTGTGTACAGCGGACTGCTGCTCTCGGCGGCGTTGTCCATTGCCGCGTGCAGCACTAATCCTTCCACCGGCCGTGATCAACTGCTGCTGGTCTCCGAGGACGAAGTCTCCCAAATGGGCGTGCAGGCCACGCCGGAACTGATCCAAGAGTACGGCGGCGAGATCGAATCGGCGCAAGTGCGACAATACGTGAACGAGGTCGGTCGAAAACTCGCGCAGCAGGTTGAGCCTGAATACAAAGACATCCAGTGGCAGTTTCACGTGCTGGATTCAGATGTCATCAACGCGTTCGCCCTTCCGCCGGGCCGAGTTTTCGTCAGTCGCGGCCTGCTGGAGCAACTCCCCAACGAGGCGGCGCTGGCGGCGGTGCTCGGCCATGAGATGGGCCACATCACCGCGAGGCATGTGAGCGAACGGATCAGTCAACAGCTGCTGCTGGAGGGCATCGCCCAAGGGGCGTCGGTGGCGGTTTCAGGCTCCAGCGGCGCCGAGCAACTGGTTCCGCTTGTCGTGGGTCTGGGCGGGCAAGGGTATCTCCTGAAGTTCAGCCGCGATCAGGAATCGGAAGCGGATCACCAGGGACTCAAGTACATGGTCAAGTCCGGGTACAGCCCCCAAGGCGCGGCACAGGTCATGCGTGTACTGATCCGCGCCAACCAAGGCGGAAAACAATTGGAAATGCTGTCCACGCATCCTGATCCGGAGCAGCGCCTGCGCGACATTCAAGAGGCGATCTCCACTGAATTCGCCAATACAAAAGGGAATCCACAGTACGGGCTTTTCCCTGAACGCTATCGCCAGAAGATGCTGGCCCAACTTCGCTAGCCCTTGCCAACAAGGTTTCTTGCCCGGTTCAGGTGACTTCGTCGATCACCTCGGTAGAATGTTGCCATGCACTATCCTGCGCATTCACTTGAGGTACGGCCATGATCATTGACCTTCACACGCACGCCTGGTCCAACCTTGAGCAACTGGGTCGAGAGGTCGCGGGAAAACTTCGCGCTCGCGCCGCCAACCGACTGGCCATCTTCGATGCAGGGCCCGCGGCCCACGAGCGCGCGATGATGTGCGTGGATGGCGCACTGGTCTTTGGATTTCGATCCCAGCGCCTGGGAGCGAGAATCCCCAACGAACTGGTCGCTGAACTCGTCGGCCGCGATCGCAAGCGGCTGGGTGTGTGCGGCGTTGATCCGATGTGCGGCGACGCGCTGGACCAACTCGAAGCCGGTCATGCGCTGGGCATGGTCGGGACCACCCTTTCGCCGGCATGTCAGGGATTTCATCCGGCGCACTCCGCGGCGATGCGCGTCTATGAACGCTGCGCGGAATTGACCATGCCGTTGTTCGTGACGACACTCGAACCCTTGACGCCGAACTCCGTGCTGGAATTCGGCCGGCCCGTGCTGTGGGATGAGGTGGCCCAATCGTTCCCGAACATGCCGATCGTGATCGGCAACCTTGGATATCCGTGGATCGATGAAACACTGGTCATGCTCGGCAAGCACCCCAACGTGTTCGCCGATATCGCCGGCGTCGCTTCGCGACCGTGGCAGTTGTACAACGCGCTGTTGAGCGCCACCAGCCTGGGCGTGATGGACAAACTGTTGTTCGGATCGGGATTTCCGTTCGACACTCCCGCGAAGGCGATCGAGGCGCTTTACAGCGTCAACTCGTATAGCCACGGCACGCAATTGCCATCGGTCCCGCGCTCGCTCATTCGAGGCATCGTCGAGCGCGACAGCCTGGCGTGCCTGGGCATCGAATCGGAGATCATCGCTGCATCGCGCGAGCCCTTGGACGATGACGCTCGCGAGATTGCGGATCTCCTAGAACAGCGAAGCATGCCGCGCGGCCGCCGTACCGGCGATCTGCCGTGACCTGTTCAGCCGCCGGGTCTCCCTGTATCTTGTCCGCATGATGCCTTTACGAACCCTGTTGTGCACAAGCTGGCCCCGGGCGATCGCCGCATGTGCCGCGATTGCGTTGATCGCACTTGGCGGATGTTCAATTCAGGGCACATCCGGCTCGTTGCGGACCCAGTCGCTGGGCAATGACCCCGTGGTGTTCTACGGCAATTTCACATCAGCATATTTTTCTCATTCGAACGCGGCGGGCACATCGTTCATGCTCACCGATTCAAATCTTGACGATGTGGCATCGGGCAAGGTGACCAATGGCCAACTCCTGCACGTGCAGTTGCTCTGGCTGCCCAAGGCCGGCAGCACGCCGATGGAGGCCTCGGCCACCAACGCCAGCATCCGTTACGTCGTGATCTCCGGCGGCGAGGTCGGCGTGTACAGCGGCGCCGGCTTCGCAATGCTCGGCGACAGCCTCGATTCCAAGCGCGTTTCGCTCTCGCTGCAAGACGCCACGCTGCAACTGCAGGAATCAACCCCGGGCTTTCGCGATGTGCTCAGCCCTGCGCACATGACCGGCACATTCACAGCCAGGCGCGATGATAATGCGGCGCGGCAACTCAACCACGCTGCGAGTCAACTGGTGACCAACGCATTAGGCCGGACCAGAATTGTGTACTTCGACCAGACCGAGCAGGGCGCCGACCCGCTCGCGTTCAGGCGTTGATGCCAGTGATCTTGATGCGCAGGTAGCTCTGGCGGTGGCCGATCTTGCGGCGCTGGCCCTTGCGGCGCTTGTACATGATCACATCGAGTTTTTCGCCACGCACTTCTTCCAGGACTTCGGCATCAACGGTCGCACCCTCAAGATACGGCGTGCCAACGCTGGCCGGCTTGTCGGAGCCCGCATCGCCGACCATGAGCACCCGGTCGAATGACAATTTCTGCGACTTCTTGACCTTCTTCTTGCCTTCGGAAGTGTCTTCATCGTGGCGCAAGTCGATATCAACCACATCGCCCGGGGCGACCTTCAGTTGCGTTCCACGATCCTCAATGATGGCGTACACGGCTGAATCTCCTGAAAAATCGAGCCGGGCAGTGTATCGCCTTCAAGCCGATTTGCCAAATCCATCGATGAATCAATAACGCCTCGCCAAGCGCCTGCTCCAAAGACGTGCCGGATTGAGGCGAATCCGGCCCGAAATGTCGATAACCTGAACGGATGAGCCGGCAGGGCCCGATTTCGGTGTATCTCAACAGGCGGATGGCCGCCTTGGTCGGCTTGGGCTTCGCTTCGGGGCTTCCCTACGTGCTGGCGGGCGACACGCTTTCAGCGTGGCTGAGCGCCCTTCACGTGGATGTGAAAAGCATCGGCCTGTTCAGCCTGGTCGGCCTGCCGTACGCCTTGAAGTTCCTCTGGGCTCCCCTGATCGACCGTTACATCCCGCCCGGCTTTCACAGGCTTGGTCGGCGGCGGAGTTGGCTCGCGGCAATCCAGTTGATGCTGGTCTGTTCTCTCATTGCATTGGCAGCAGCCGGGCCACGCTCGGCCGAAACAAGCCTCTTGGCGTTGGCGATCGTTGGCGTGGCATTGGTCATTCTCTCGGCCAGCCAGGACATTGTCGCTGACGCTTATCGAACCGATGTCGTTCACGCCAGCGAGCGCGGGGCCGGTGCGGCGGTGTTCGTGAGCGGCTACCGAATCGCCACCATTGTCGGCGGGGCATTCACGTTGATTGCGGCAGAGTACATCGGCTGGAACATGGCGTACGCGCTGATGGCGATCCTGATGTCAGGCACGCTCATCGTCACCCTGATTGCGCCTTCGCCAAGTGAGTCACACGCCGGGCCCCAGTCGCTTCGCGAGGCGATTGTTCGACCGGTTGAACAATTCCTGCAGGCGCGCGGCTGGGTCGCGGTTGTGATAGTCGCCTTTGTGATCGTCTTTCGGCTGCCCGATTTTCTCGCAGCGCGCATGACCATGCCGCTCTTGCTTCAGGAGTTGGGTTTCACGGCCAAAGAGGTGGGATGGATCAGGCAGTTTCTGGGCTTTCTGTTCACGATCGCAGGCGCGCTGGCCGGCGGGGCGATCGTGGCGCGGTTGGGAATCATGCGATGCCTCATCGTGTTCGGCGTGTTGCAGATCGTCAGCAACGCGGGGTTTTATGCGCTTGCGAAACTGCCGCCGAATCTTCCGTTGATGTCCGTTGTGATCGCATTGGAAAATTTCTGCGGCGGAATGGTGGCGGCGGGATTCGTGGCGTTTCTGATGGCGTGCTGTGATCAGCGCTACTCCGCCACGCAGTACGCGCTGCTCTCCAGTGGCATGGCGATCGCACAGGCATTGGGCGGAGCCGTCACGGGTTTCGCCGTCGAGCGCATGGGGTACGCGAATTTCTTTCTGCTGACGATATTCGCCGGCGCGCCCGGCATGATGATGCTGCCGCTGTTGCGCGGTGCGATCGGCGATGATCGCCAACTTGAGGACACCATGACCGACGCTGACGGAGCGATTCCGTCCAATGAAGCGGCTCGGAAAATCGCCTCGGCCGGCGCCGATTAGACCGCAATGCCATTGCTCGAACGCCCGTTACAACGAGTTCAAGCAATCCTTGACTGCCTCGTTCCACGACTCGGAATAAGGCTCAAGTTCCAGCGTTTCAGTGGCGTATTCCATGCAGTCGGCGGCGACGCCATCCACCTCGCCCTTGACCATCGCATCGCAATCGCCCCAGTTGTTGATGACGGCGAGGAGATCGTTCACGTTGACTGTGCCATCGCCCCAGAAACTCGCGCCCAGGCTCTCAGCGATGTCGGCTACGCAAGGCACGGGAGTATGCATGGCGGAAGGTCCTCGCATGTCCCGCCCAACGCCTCGTCCCACGCTTCACAAGCACCCCAGTTGTTGATCACAGCCAGCAGATCATTTACGTTCACTTGATCGTCGCTGTTGATATCACCGAAGCAGGTGAACTCGCCAAGTTCAATGCCGATGCAGCCTGTGCCTGGTGTTTCGGCCGGGCTTGGCGTCGCGCTTGTGTCCTTCCAGAGCACTCGATTGACAGGCCGTGGAACTATATTGAAGCCGTTGCCGTTGCCGATCGAGATTTGCGAGGAGGTGATGTTTTCCAGGTAGCATCCGATCGTGCCGTTCTGCACTTCCACATTGCCGGTGGTGGTGATATTCTTTGCGATCAGGCGGTGAGTTCGCTGGCCGGTGTCGACTCCTGCGCCGCCAACACAGGAGTGATTTGGACCCAGCCGAATGTTTTCGTTCGAGGTGAAGCCATCGATTGTTGCGATGTCGCCGTCCACACGCCACAGTCCGTAGGCTCCGGTGTTGTACGCGGAGCAGTCAGTTACAGTGATGTTGTCGCCGTAGAGCCGCAGTCCATGATAGCGATAGGTGCCGATTGCACCTTGATCAACTCCAACGTGGCAGTCATCGATCGTCATCCCATCAACGTCGCTCGTAAAAATTCCGTATTCCCACAATTTGGTGCCCGTAAGATTTGTAAACGTGAGGTTGTCTGAATCGCCGTTCTCCTGATTGATCATGTAACTGACGTTCTCGAATTCAAGACCGTCAATTTCAATATCCGAGCAGTCTCCAACAATTTTAATTGCGACGGGGACACCTTGTAGTGGGTCGTCCGGATTTGGGAAAACAATGTCTGAGGGGACCATAAACTTTCCCGTTCCGCTGATTGTGACATGCGTGGCGTCACTCAGTTGCAACATCTTGCAGTTATCACAGTTTCCGCCGCCCCACTCAATGGTTCCATTGATAGTCAGTTGCAGGTATTCGTGTCCTTGGCCGATGCTCAGCCATCCCGAATTGATCACAATCGTCTCACCGGTGTCCACG
>CAMPIL010000067.1 GCA_946886375.1 uncultured Phycisphaerales bacterium | reverse complement strand
CGGCAGCGTGAAATAGTCCAGATACGGTTGGTAGCCGACGGTCTCGTTCCAATCATGATTGCCCAGCGCCGGCCAGAAGCGGTTGGCCGGCGAACCGGGGCCGTGCGCGCCCGAATAGTTGCCGATGAAATCGCTGTAGAACCGGCCGATGACCGCGTCATATTCCGCGACGGAAAGCGCGTTGTAATTGTTGTCGCCGACGGTGATGATGAAATCCGGCTTCAGCGTGTTCTTCACCAGGTTGGCGACCGCCGCCTCATTGGCTCCGCCGTCGCCAAAGTCGCCAATCACCGCGAAGATGATCTGGTTGGGCTTGCCCTGCTCCTCTTGGCCGGTCACGCTCGCGTGATTCTCCGTCGCTTGCCATGGTGAGCAATCGGCCACGTATCGTGGCAGAAACGCACACACAACCACCGCCATCAACGCACATCGAAATCGCCGCATGAGAATAGACCTCCGAGCCCGCGCTCGGGCTGAAGACTATTCTACGGACACGGGCCCCACGCGTTGAGGACGGCAGACATATCAGCGACATCCACCGCGCGATCGTGGTCAAGGTCGGCCGGGCACGCTGCATTGCCCGGCGGGCAGGAACCCCAGGCATTGGTCACCGCCAGGAGATCGTTCACATTTGTGACGTTGTCCAAGGTCACATCGCCCAGACACGTGCCGATCACATCCACTTCAATCGAATCGCTGGCGATGGTTTCGCAATCGTTTCGCACCAGCACGTCGTAAGTTCCTTCGAAGGAGCCGTTGATGTTGAAAATCCAGAGACGGTCGCGCTTTGCGCCCTCGATGAAGGGTCCATTCTCGACTTCCAATCCATTGCGCCGCCATTGATAGACCACCGCGCCGCCGTGAACGACCGTCACGCCAAATTGGACAGTGGTGTCTGGCTGGAATGATCCGCTGAGGGATTGGGCGCTGATTGCCAAGGCATCGCCGGTGACGCTCCACTTTGCAAGCGAATTGTTGCTGCCGGAATAGAGCGCGCCTTCAAACGTGTGGTAGACGTTTACACTGTCGGATGTCGTTGCATCGACGAGCGTTGAAGTGCCGAACGTGGCCCATTCAATTCCATTCCATCTCGCTCCGCGGAACGAGGCGTGCAAACCGGAGGCAATGATGCCTGGACCCGAGCCGTCATCAAACGAAGTCAAGGCATAGACGGTTGGCAAGTCGCCGACGGCCTCAATGCTGCCGATGGTGGACCAGCCGCCGGCGGGGCCGTGCCATTGAGCGATGTTCCGCGCCGCAATCTCACCTGCCTGCGAAAATTGTCCGCCCACAATCAATGACGGCACGCCGACCTGATCGTGGTGGACATGGAGTGCTCGCACGAACCCGGAAACCCCGCCATCGACTTCTGACCACGCTGCTCCGTTCCATTTCGCCAAGTGCGAAGCAGGCACTTCACCTGCTTGGGTAAAGACGCCTCCCGCGTATAGCGCTGCTCCTTGGCCAGACCCATCATCAAAACTCGCCAATGCATACGCGATGTTTTTGACGCCGGTGGCGACCTGCGACCATCCTCGTGCCGAACCACTCCACTTGGCGATGTTGTTGGCCGGCATTCCGCCGGCTGTCGTGAATTGGCCTGCGGCGAAGAGAGCCGGGCCGCCGCCATCATCATGCACGCAGAGCGCGTATACAGGTCCATTCAAGCCCGCGCCGAGCGGCGACCAGCCCCCGCCAGCAGGGCCGCTCCACTTCGCGATTCGATTCGCATTGGTCCCGCCAATAGTCGTGAACGTTCCGGCCGCATAGAGCGCCGGTCCGCCGCCATCATCGAAACTCGCAAGGGCCTGGGTGCGTGCGCTGGATGATGAGGCAATGCTGGTCCATGATTGTCCTTCCAAGCGCGCCACCAGAGTGCGCATGTTCGGCTGGTCTTCAAGACCAACCAACTGTCCGCCCGCGTACAACTTGGGGCCGTCGCCTGAGTCAAATGTCGTCAGCGCATTCGTCACGCCGCTCAGTGCCTCCGGATCGGCGGGCGTTGGTGCAAACGCCGAATCCGGCTGAGGCGTGCGACGGGCCAGATGGTACTCATACAGCCAATTGCTCCACGTGCCAATCCGTGAGAAACGGCCGCCGATGTACAACGATGGTCCTGAAGTGGTTCCATCACCGAACGGCATCAAGCACGAAATGCCGGAGGACGGGATCAAATAGGTTGATCCCAAGCCGCTCCACGTGCCGTTGGTCTCAAGTTTCCATAGTGAATCTGTGGAGTCGCCGGAATCGGGACTGATATACGAAGATACCGCATAGAGCGCAAGACCGTTGCCATCATTCCATTGCACAAATCCGCCGACTCTGCGAGCGCCCGGAGAAGTATCGATCGGCTGGAGTGCGGCCCAACCCTTTGCTGGGCCTTGCCAGACTGCAAGATAGTGAGCTGGAAGATCGCCTGCATGGGTGAATGTGCCGCCGGCGTAAAGGGCGGGCGCTCCATCAAAATCGTGAACGATGAGACTGATGACCGCGCCGTGGACCCCTTGGCCGACGCTTGTCCAGGCTTGGCTGCCTGTTGTGCCGTCCCAGCGGACAATGCCGTAGGCTTCCGCTCCGTTGATCTTCGTGAAGTTTCCACCCAGATAGAGCGCCGGTCCGTTGCCATCGTCGAACTCGGTTGATGAGGCGATGGTGCCATTGAGTCGTGCGATGACGGTCCAGTCGCCGCGTTCGAGGCGATAGAGATTGTTTTTGAGCGAGGCGTAAAGTGCGGGCCCGTCGCCAGCATCGAACACAAACACCATTTGGACGCTGTAGGGTGATGGGAAGTCGCTTCCGACAGTCGCCCAGCGGAAGCCATCCCACTTCCAGACGTTTCCCAACGCGGCCGCGTACAGCTCGTTGTTGAAGACAGTCAATTCGTGGACGTAGTAGATTTCCGCGCCCATTGCGCTCCAGCCTGACGCGGGAGACCATTTGGCGACGTTCCAGGCCGGAACGCCGCCGATCTTGTCGAAATCGCCGCCGACAATGAGTGCAGGACCATCGCCACGGCCATCGTCGAAAATAGTCATGGACTGGACCGATCCGAAACTCACGGCTCCGGATGAGTTGTATCGAGTGAGGTTGAAATCGCACTGGGCTTGAACCGGAGCTGGAATCAATGCAGCCGCCAGAACGCCGGACATCGCGATTCCCCATCCTGCGTGGATGTTCCGCATGGTCGCCTCCAGTTGATGAATGCACCACCACCGCAGGTTAGCCGCGGCCAACATCCCGCCCATGAGAAACAGAACTGAAATGATGCCTCGTTATTAAGGCACGTTGTTACGGGCACGCGCCCCAGGCGTTGATGACCGCGAGCAAATCGTTCACGTTCACCAAGCCGTCATCATTCAGGTCGGCGGGGCAATTCGCGCACGATCCCCAGGCGTTGATGACCGCGAGCAGGTCGTTCACATTCACCATGCCGTCGCTCGTGATGTCGGACGCGCAGGGAATTTCGCCTTGAATCGTGACGATGATGTTCAGATCGAGCGCCGTCACCGACTCGCCGGGGATGTCTTCATCGCTGGTGTGAATGGTCACCGGCGCGGTGTACTGACCGGCGGAAAGTCCGGTGGTGTCGATTGAGAACGAAAGCGATGCGGGCGTGCTGCCGATGTTGAGCCCGGCCCCGCCGATGTAGGCGAACGGAATGGAGGTGCCGGTCACATCATCGATGTCGAGTTTCGCCTGCAGGGCGTCGAACCCGAAGTTGTGGACATTCACGTTGAAGTTCTGCACGCCGCTGTCGGCATCAAACGCCAGCGGCAGCGTGAGGCTGTTCTCATCGGCCGCATTGGAGAATGACGCGTTCGACGGCCGGACCACGGTTCCGGTGGTGTTCAGCACGAGCGAGGTCGGCTGCACGCCGGGGCTTGTGCTGGTGATGGTGACCGTGCCGTTGCGGATGGCGGCGGTCGCGGTGTTCAGCGCGAAACTGGCTGGGGAAACATCGCCCAGCGGCTGCACGGTGTCGGATACCACGCCGCTCAGCCCGATCGAACCGGTCGCGGTGTAGTTCAATTCATCTGCCCCAAACACAACAGTGGCGTTCGCGGGATTGGTCACGTCGAGATCGACGCTGAACTGCGTCCCCACGATGACCCGGCCGTAATTGGCAAGCATGCTGCCGGCCATCATTGCGGGAATCTGGTAATCGACGATGAGTGGAATGTGATCCGATGCCAGCCGAAGATTGGCGGCCAGCGCGTTGGAGCGGGTGCGCTGTCCGGGGTAGTAGCCGTTGGTTCCGGTATCGATGGCCAGGTTATAGTGAAGGCCATCATTGCCCAAGGCGCGGTACGTACCGCTGATCATTGAAAGACCGGCGTTGTCGTGCAGCACACCATTGGAAAGTTGAAAATCAAAACGGCTGTTCATCCCGCCGCCCACCAGTCCGTTGACCCCGGCGGACAGCGGCGACTGCGTGTGCTTGTAGTTGTTGGCGCTGTTGGGAGGACTCGCGCTGCCGGTCCATGACCCGGTGCCGAGAGGATCAAACGCCTGACCATTGCCGCCGGAGAAAAAGTGAAGGTATCCCGGTTCGGCGTTGGTGTAGAAGTTCATGTCGCCGCAATAGATGATGTGAAGTCCCGCGCCTAAGACGTCGGAGTTGTTGCGGATGGCGATGACGCCGTCGAGCCGTTCCTGTTGGTTGGCGGCGCCGGTGTCGGCTTTCAGGTGCGAGCCGTAGATGTACATCCAGGAGAATGGCGAGTTGTACCCGGTGAGCCGCATGACCCAGCGGTCGGTGTTGCGTCCGCCGCCGGTGGAAATGTCCAGGTGCGCGGGCGCGTTTTCGTTGACCATGCCGACTCGGTAGTACAGAGCCTGCGCGCCGCCGGAGTTGTCTTCAAATCCGTTTGAGGTGTATGTCGCCATGGCGTAAGTGACGCCGGGCGGCGCGGCGGCGTTGAGCAGGTTCAGAATCGTGGTGGTCTGCGTGCTTTGCACTTCCTGGAACACGAAGATCGACACCGGCACGGCGAAGCCGGGCTTGTCATCGGCATGGGCCGCGGCAAACACGGCCTGCAGCGCGCTGGGGTTGCCGCGCAACTGTGCCAGGTTGTAGTTCATCACCCGCAACTGAGCCGATGCCAAATCGGCGCAGAGAAGGACCGCCGCGAACGCACATAGCCAGACGCGTGTGCAGAGAAAAGATGATGAAACCTGGCCGCGATTCCGGTGGTGCATGTCCGCTCCTGATGATCCCGCACATCGCTCCAAGTCCTTGTGGCATCATCACTTGGAATCCAACAACTATATCGCATCCTCGGCCGAGAGCCTTGATTTTTCTGCCGAAATCGCCATTGATTGCTCTCGGGCGTACATCTGCCGAACTGGTTGACACGCACGTACGGAACGCCAATCTGCACGAATTTGCCTTCCAATCGAATCGCGGACCTCGACCCGCCATATATAGTTTCTCCCTCCCCAAGATCGCACGGCCTGACTTTGCCACCTTTTCCAACGCCCCTGGAGTCCCGAATGCGTCGCAGTCTGCTTGTTCAATTCAGCGTCATCGTCTTGGCCATCGCGGTGTGCCGCCCGGCGGCCGCCCAGCAGGTGCAGGTGGAGACCTTCACCTTGGACAACGGCATGAAGTTTCTGCTCGTGCCGCGAACCGATCAGCCCAACAACATCGCCGCCGGATGGCTTGCGAAGGTGGGCAGCGTGAACGAACGGCCAGGCATCACCGGCATCAGCCACTTCTTTGAGCACATGATGTTCAAGGGCACCGACACCATCGGCACGCGCGACGCCGCCAAAGACCACGAGTTCATGGCGAAGCAGAAAGCCGTCAAGGACAAGATCAACGCGCTGGTCTGGAACACCCAGTACAAGCGATACAAGGCGGGAGAGATCGATGACCCGTGGGATCCCGCCAATGACACCGAAGAACTGAAGGCCCTTCGCGCCGAACTCAAATCGCTCATGGATGCACACGCCAAGGCGATCGTGAAGAACGAGTTCGATTCGGTCTACACCAAGTTGGGCGGCTCGGGCATGAACGCCTTCACCACCAATGATCTCACTTTCTATTTCATCAACGTGCCTAGCAACAAGTTTGAACTGTGGGCGTGGATGGAATCGGATCGCCTGAACAATTCGGTCTTCCGCGAGTTCTATTCTGAGCGCGATGTGGTGCACGAGGAGCGCCGGCTGCGCACCGAATCCACACCAACGGGCATCTTCCAGGAGCAGTTCGACGCCATGTTCTGGCAGTCTTCGCCGTACTCCTGGCCGGTGATCGGCTGGACGAGCGATCTCAACAGTTACACGATGGAAGAAGCCCAGCGATACTTCAACATCTATTACCGGCCGAACAATCTGGTCGGCGTGATCGTGGGCGATTTCGATCCTGCGGCGGTGAAGCCGGTCATCAAGGAGTACTTCAGCCGCTTGAAGCGCGGCGAGCAGGAGCCGCCGCCAGTCGTCACGCTGGAGATGCACCAGAATTCAGAGCAGCGTATGTACGCCCAGTGCGATTGCCAGCCGCAGATCGAGGTGCGCTATCACGCGGTGCCGTTCAATCATGCCGACAGTTTCGCGTTGGAAGTCATGTCGCGCGTGTTGAACGGGCGCACGGGGCGGTTGTACAAGGCGATGGTCGAGGGCAAGAAGATCGCGTCGGGCGCATCGGCGTCATCGTCCGCCTTTGGCGGGCCGAGCAAGTACGCCGGGTCGTTCTCGTTTGACGCCGAAGTCAAAGGCGACGCCACGCCCGAGCAACTTGAAGCCGCCTGGTACGAGGAACTGGCCAGATTGCAAAGTGAACCGGTTGGCGAACGCGAACTGCAGAAGGTGAAAAACCAGATCGCTGCGGAAGCCTACCGCCGGCTGCAGAACAACTTCTTCCTCATGCTGCAACTGGGCTATTACGAAGGCCTGGGCGGCTGGGAATACATCAACGAAAGTCCCACCAAGCTGCAGACTGTCATGCCCGAGGACATTCAGCGCGTGGCCAAGAAATACTTTGAGCCCACCAATCGCAGTGTTGCGATCTACACACGCAAGGCGGGGACCGGGGCGGCGGATGATCCGGAACTGGCTGCGATCGATCCGAGCATCCGCGCGCAAATGGTCACGCCCGCGCTCAAGTACATCGAGAGTAAGGACGACCCGGCGGAACTTCAGGCCATGCTCTCGCAGATCGAAGCCTCAATGCCCATGATGGAATCACGCAAGGACCAGATGCCGCCGGGCGCGATCGACGGCATGAAGTACGTGCTCAAGAAACTGCGCGAGAAAATCGAATCGCTGAACGCCGGCAAGTCTGAATGATCCTGACCCGCATTGCCCGAAAAACTCCCCACAACGTCAAATCCAGACGGATAAACCCATGCGATTTTTCACCCGAACGGTTCTTTCTGTTTCGCTCCTTGCCGCAGGCGTGGTCGGCGTGGCCTCGGCCGACGTTCCGCCGCATCCAGACCAGATCACCTTCGCCCCGCTGAAGTTTGAGACGCCCAAGGCTTCCAACTTCCGGCACACGCTGGCTAACGGCGTGGTGGTGTACATGGCTCCCAGCAAGGAGTTCCCCCTCATCAATCTCTCCTTCAGTTTCAAGGGCGGCAGTTACATCGATCCAAAGGACAAGGTTGGCTTGGCCGGGGCGACCGGCGCCATGATGCGCCGCGGTGGCAGCAGCAAACTGGACGCCGCAGCCTTGGATGAAGAGTTTGATTTCCTTGCAGCGCAGGCCGCCACGTTCTGCGGCTCAACCACCTCCGGCGCATCGCTCAACAGCCTCAAGTCGAATTTCGATCAAAGCCTCGCCTTGTTCATGGACATGGTCCGCAATCCGCAATTTCAGCAGGATCGGCTGGATGTGTACAAGAGCGAAGTGATCGAAGCCTTGAAGCAGCGCAACGATGACGCGGATCCAATTCTCAACCGCGAATGGAACGCACTGCTGTATGGCCGCGAGCACTTCGAGGCCGCTGAGCCCACCCAGGCGTCCGTTGAATCCATCACGGTCGACGACCTCAAGGCGATGCACAAGCGCATCTTCCATCCGACCGCAGGGCACATGTACATCGCGGTCACCGGCGATTTCGACGTCAAGGACATGCTGGCCAAACTCGAACAGGCCTGCCAAGGCTGGTCCACCGGCGAGGCGCTGTCGGACCCTCCCGCGCCCAGCGCGACCTTCGCGCCTGGCGTGTACCACGTCGAAAAAGACATTCCGCAAGGCAAGGTCAGCATCGGCCTGCGCAGCATCACGCGCGATGACCCGGATTACTTCCCGCTGCTGATCGCCAACAACATCCTTGGCGGCGGGGGATTCACCAGCCGCATCACCAACCGCGTGCGCAGCGATGAAGGCCTCGCGTATCACGCCTCATCGGGCATATCGCCGAATGTCTACTACCCCGGCGAGTTCGCGGCGGTGTACCAATCCAAGAATCCCACTGTCGCGCTTGCGGCGAAGATCGTCATGGAAGAAATCAACCGTCTGCGCAATGAGCCGGTCAGCGAGCAGGAACTGAACGTCGCGAAGAATTCGTACATCGAGACCTTTCCGCGCACGTTTGAGTCCAAACCCGGCATGCTCGCGGTCTTCGTCAACGATGAAATGACCCATCGGCCCAAGGACTACTGGGCCACGTACCGCGACAAGATCAAGGCGGTGAGCGCCCAAGACGTGCAGCGCGCCGCGCAGAAGTATCTCACCCCGGACAAGGTGGCGATTGTGATCGTCGGGAAGTGGGATGAAATCGCCAAGGGCGACATGAACGGCCGGGCCAACATGCAGGAGTTCTTCAACGGCGACGTCACGCACCTGCCGCTGCGCGACCCGCTGACGCTGGAAGTGATGCGCTAAAACAAGTTCGCACACAAAAACGTAACCCCCCATGAAGCCCAGGGATTGCAATCCCTGGGCTTCTTTGTGCGCGAAAGTCACGGCACGTTCGCCACTTCGATGTGCGGCGTCGATTTCTGATATCGGTTCAAACGCTGGGAATACTCGGCGACCGCGGCGGTGAAATTCGCGCGGCGAGCCAGCTCGATCGCCGCCTGCTCGGCCTGCACAGCGTGATCGAACGAGCCGGCGGCGGCGTACGCGGCGGCCAGTACATCCAGCGCGGCCGGATCGCGGTACTGCGTCAACTGTGCCGCGCGTTCGGCCAGACGCACAGCCTGGGCCGGGTCGCGCCGCTCGGCGACTGGATGCGTCGCCAAAATCCACGCGGCTCCGGTGAGCGATCCGGGATGATCCGCGCGCAAGCGAATCGCTTCACCAAAGTGCCGCAACGCCTCATCGTGACGCCCCGCCAGACGCAAAGCACGCCCAAGCCCGATGTGCGGTTCGGGTTGTTGCGGATTGACGGCCAGCGCCTGTTGAAACTCGCGAATCGCGCCGGTCACATCGCCCTTCGCCAGCAGCGCGGCTGCAAGATTGTTCCGCACTGCGGAATCATCTGGAGTGATTTCGAGCGCGGCCCGGTAATGCGCGGCCGCCTGATCGATGGAGCCTTGCCTTCCCAATGTGTTCGCCATCGCCACGTGTGCCGCGGCAAGATCAGGCTTCAATTCCAGCGAACGGCGGATCGACTGCATGGCTTCGGCGTGCTTGCCTTGCGACTGCAGCGCGAGCCCGAGATTCAAATGTGCCTCGGCGTACGTCGGGTCGGCCTGAATCGCCTTGCGCAAATGATCCATCGCCGGTCCCGGCTGATTGCGCATCTGCAGAATGACGCCAAGGTTGCAGTGGCCCCCGGCAAATGCTGGGTTGAGTGAAATCGATCGCTTGAAATGCTCGACCGCGTCGTCAACGCGGCCGGCAACGAGATAACGTTCTGCGAGCGAGGCATGCACCTCGTACGCGTCGGGCTGCAGTTGCAATGCGTGCTCGAAGCCGGCGATCTCCGCCCCGAGTTCCTTGCGCTTGAAATCGGCAATCAGCGCGGGCAGATCAGCAGGATTCCGCGGCAGGACTTGAAACCACACATCGCCCATTTCATCGCTTGACTGCGGGCCGTATACGACTCGCCGCGGCGGCTGGTGCGGATTCACCGCGTTGCTCGCTGAGTTGTCGTACGTCAGACGAACGGAAATCTTCGTGCCCTTGGGCAGGCGAACGGGTTCGGCACAGCGATATTCATCCTGCCAGTTGAAGTCCCATCGCGGAATGTGCAGCAGCCATTGCTCGGTTCCATCCGGCAGCGTGGCGCGGGCTTCAATGTTTTTCGCCAGGTAGTGGGCATGCGGAAAAATCGTGGTGAGGTCCGCATCGACCGGAACGGTGTAGGTGTCTTGGATCACATGGGCCGCATCGCCTGCGGGGATATTGATGATCTGCGATCCAAGACGCAGCGAATATGGCGTTCGTGCCGGCGGCGTGTCGGTGAAGTACAGCCCGATTGACGCCTGAACGACTTCGGGTTTGCCGCTGGGCAGCATGTGCAGCATGAGCACGAGGTCCGATCCCTTGAGCAGCCGCCACGCCAGACCGTCGGTGGCGTGGTGCGGCGCTCGGCCCGGCGACCAGCCGAGAATGTGGCCGTCGGGGAAGTCCGCATCGACGAAATCCATTCCCTCGAACCCGGGCTCCGGATCGCGCGCATCCGCGCGGCGGGCGGTCTGCCGCGGATCGATCTTCAAATTCGCATGATGCACGACGCGCGGATTATCCATGCGGAACTCCACCGCGCGCACGTATCGCGCTGCTGGAACGTGCACCGGCAGCACGAAGTTGCGGAACACATCCGGGCCAACCGCTGGCAGGGTGTACGGCTCCGGCAGGCGAACGACCATATCGGGCTCGCCCAGAAGCCAATCCGTTGAGAATTGCGGGGAGGGCGGCAAGTCGGCGCGGTTGCCTTCAGCGGCGCCCTGTTGCACCCATTGCACGATCGTTGCGATTTCGTCGTCAGTCAGACGCCGGCTGTCAGTGAAATCGCCGCGCCCGGGTTCCGGCAGCCACGGCGGCATGTATCGGCTTTGCACAACCTCGGCGATCTGACGAGCGCGCTTTTTTGCATCTTCATAGAAGATGAGACTGAAAGGGCCCGCGGCGCCGGCGTGATGACATGCGCTGCATCGCTTGAACAGGATCGGCGCGACATCGCGCGAGAATGTGATGTCCTGCTCGACGGCAGGGGATTGACCAGAGGCAATTGAGCACTGCGAGATCACCACCAGCCCGATGAAAAGTTGCTTACAGCGCTGCCTCAGCGAGGCGTTGACGGGCGCCCGGAAGTGTGCGCATTGTGATGCGCCTGTCCGCATCGGCACGCTCCGCAAGTTCCGTTACGTTCTGCCGGACCTGTTCGAAGCGCGCTACCGCTTCACCGGCAAAATCAGTGTACCGCGCGGCGAATGACCTACAACCATCAAGTGTGACTTTGCAGGTCTTTAATGTCCAAGGCCGAAAACCAGGCCCAGCCCACACTGGGCGGATCGTCCCGGCGGGGTGAAACATGCCCTACAGCCGCCAAGCCACAGTGCGGGCTCAGAGTTGCCTTGCCTCAATGACGGGAATCGACGGACCATGGTTTGCAATGTAAGCAAAAACGCAACTATGGTCCGGCTGACCGAACACCTGCCAAGGGTCGCTTCAATTCAAAGTTGATGCATGCGGCCCGCGTTTCAGGGCCGCCGCCGAGGTAACGATGTACGCAAGTCAGCGCGCTCTGCCTCGATGCAGTTTCGCAATGAATACTCCCGGCCTGCATCCCGTTCCACGTTGCGATTGGCTTTGCGTTCCATGCGCCTCTTGGGATGGTCACTTGATGCCGATGACCATCGAATCCGGTCCCGCCAAATGCTCCACGCGCGTCTGCCGAAAGCCCGTCTCCTTCATCCACTTCTGACAGTCAGCGCCGGTGTAATCGAATCCGCCCGAAGTTTCGATGATCATGTTCAGGCTCATCAGCAGGCCGAACGCATTCTTGGAGCGGTCATCATCAATGATCGCTTCGTACACGATGAGCGCGCCGCCTGCGGGAAGCGCGTCGAACGCCTTCGCCAGCAGCGTCTTCTTTTCCTGCAGATTCCAATCGTGCAGGATATGGCCCATGATGAGCACATCTGCTTTGGGCAGCGGGTCCTTGAAGAAGTTGCCGCCCTCGAAGCGCAGCCGGTCGCTCAGATTGTGTTGCTGGACGTACTTCTCAAAGATCGGGCGAACCGCAGGCAGGTCGTAGCCGCCGCCCGTCAGATGCTTGTGCGTTGACGCAACGGCGACCGGCACCGCGCCTTGGGCGCAACCGATGTCAATGAAAGTCTTGTATTCCGTCCAGGGAAACTTCTGCGCGATGGCGTTCGCGGCGGGCAGACTGATGCCGCTCATCGCTCTCAGGAATCGTTCCAGGCTTTCCGGAGTCGCGTAGATCGCATCGAACGTGCTTCGGCCGGTTTTGGATTCATTCTGCGGCTGACCGGTGTGCAGCGCTTCGGTCAGCGAGTTCCAGAATCCGTACAGCCGCGTGCTGCACATCTCCAGAATTCCGCCGAC
>CAMPIL010000066.1 GCA_946886375.1 uncultured Phycisphaerales bacterium | reverse complement strand
CTCTTGCATTCGCCGGGCCGATTCGTGCCAGGGGTCGGGTCCGGGCGGGGATTCTTGTTGCGATTGTGATTGACGCCGGGCCCGGTGAGTCGCGAGCATCAAGGCAACGCCGACCAGAAGCACTCCAAGCACCACCGCGACCACCAGGAACAGCACGACCGCGTTGCCAGCCCGTGCAACGGGGGCAATTGTTGGGCCCTCGCTGAACTCATAGGCCAGAACGAAGAACATGCCAGCGAAGTATAACTCTGATCAATGCGGCTGCTGGCGGCGTCAGAATCAAGAAAGGGATCAGGTTGTCTGGAACCACCTCATCGCTCGCAGGTATAGATTATGGCCCTCTGGTTCGGCTTGGCCGGGCAGAGCGGCCCAATCAACCTCGCTGGCGGGCAAACGGTTTGAAGCACTCAACTGCAATAGCCGATCCACCTAGGAAGTTGTATTCAAAGAAGGCCTACGATCACCGGATTGACCTGATACCCGGCTCCGTCGCCGATATCCTTCCGGGGTCGCATCTCTTGAACGGATCCGGCCCGAATGAATTCGCAGCGCCAGCAGGGACAGGACTTTCACACGAGTAGAGGTAAAACACGACCATGAAATCATTCCGTCGCTCCGCCGTGTTGTCATCGATCCTTGCCGCCTTCGTGTTCGCTTCAACGCACGCACAGCAGGCTCCTCCAAGCGACAGCCTGGTGCTGTCGGCCAAGCAATGGTCAAACGACGTGTGGTTTGCGGCCAAGTCCGGCGACGAGCACGCCCTGAGCGAGCAGTTCAAATCGTTGCCGCAGGAGGCTTCCGAACTCGAGAGCGCTTCTCGCTTCCGCGAATCCTTTGAACTTCATCAGGCCAATGAAGTCAAGGCCCTGACCAAGCGCGATGAAGCCCGCGACAAGGCGGTGACCGAAATGCGAGAGTTTCTTGCGTCGGAAGACCTGCCCAAGGCGCTTCGCGCCGCGGTCACGGTGCAGACACTCAGCGACAACATGGAAGCCGCGTTCGATGATGCCGATGTCAACACGATCATCGCATGGGCCCAGCGTCGGATTCCCGAGGTGGAGGCTGATCTGGACTGGCTTTCAGCGCAGGAATTGTTGTTCTACCTGCGAACGCTGTACGAAGACACCGGCAGGTTCGACGAGTTCCAGAAGTACCGCGATGAATTGAACGCGGTGAATCGCCGCGTGTCGCTGCTGGCACAGTATGCGCCGCATCGGCTGCACGAACTTCGGGCCAAGCGCGCTGAACGCCTGGGCGAGCAGCTGCTGGGTGATTACAAGCCAAACCCCAACAACGACTGGACGGTGCGGACCAAGGGAATCAAGCCCGACATGCTGCGCGCCGCGCTGAAGACTGCGGCCACGGAGCACATTGAGTCCAACGGATGGAAGCCGCTGCGGCGCGGCGGCCTGGAGGAACTTCGCCTCCTGGCGACCACCGCTTCGTTGGATGAAACCTTCACCAAACTCGGTGACCGTGCCGCGGTTGACGCGTGGGTCGCGCATCTGGATCAGGAACTCGCCAAGATCCAGGCCCGGCCGGACGATGCCTTTGACAGTTGGCAGTTCTCCGCGCTGCTGGACGAACTGCTGCGAGTCAATGAGCAGACCGTGCAACTTCCCAAGGAAGTGATCTACCGTGAATTCGGCGACGGCGCGCTGTATGAACTCGATGAATTCTCCGAGATCATCTGGCCCGACAAACTGCCTCGCTTCAAGCAGGCCACCGAAGGCGCTTTCGTCGGCGTGGGCATTCTCATCCGCCACAATGACACGCAGGAAATCATCGTCGTCAATCCGCTGGAGGGAACTCCCGCGTACTTCGGCGGCGTGAAGCCAAACGACAAGATCGTCGACGTGGATGGCGAACCCACCGTCGGCTGGAGCCTGAACGACGCGGTCGATCGCATCACCGGCGCGCCGGCGACCGATGTGGTCCTGGGCATGAAGCGCGAGGGCGTTGAAGGCCTCATCCCCATCAAGTTGCGCCGCGATGTCATCAAACTGCGCTCGGTCATGGGCTGGTGGAAGCGTGACCTGCGCGCCGACGGCACGCCGGAGTGGGATTGGTACGTTGACCCCGTCAGCCGCATCGCCTACATCAAACTCACGCAGTTCACCGAAGATTCCTACAGCGACCTTCTGGACGCGTGGGCTGAAATCAACGCCAACGGCAAGCCCTCCGGCCTGATTCTCGATCTTCGCTTCAACCCCGGCGGCCTGCTCACGTCCGCGGTGTCGATCAGCAACCTGTTCGTGAAGGATGGCGAGATTGTCTCCGGCGAGAACAAGGACGAAACGCCGGCCTGGCGACCGCAGCGGGCCGACCCGACACGCGCCAAGATCACTGATGTGCCGGTGGTCGTGCTGATCAATCAGGGCTCAGCCAGTGCAAGCGAAATCGTTTCCGGCTGCCTGCAAGCCCACGGCGCAGCTGTCATCGTGGGTGAGCGGAGTTTCGGCAAGGGCAGCGTGCAGACGGTGCACCCCACCGCGACCAACGCTCGTCTCAAACTCACGACTCAGTACTACCGCTTGCCCGCCAAGCCCGGCGAGGCCAAGGGACGCCTGGTGCACAAGCGGCCGGGCAAGACCGTCTGGGGCGTCGATCCGGACATCACCGTGAAGATGATGCCGCAGCAGGTCACTGAATCACAGGAGTTGCGCCAGAAGGCCGACATCATCCCGCAGGATGAAAACGGCAAACTCCAGCCGCAATCACCTGATCGTCCCGACGTCAACAGCCTGCTGGTCGAAGGCATGGACCCGCAGCTGGAAACGGCGCTGCTCATCCTTCAGGCTCGCGCCTTGGGCGACACCGCTGAGCAGACCCGACACGCGATGAAGAACCGCTGAGCGGCTGCGATCTGGAAGTGGTGGATTGAAAGCGGGGGCGGCTATTCGTTCGCCGCTGCGATTACGGTGACGGGTTCCGATCGTCCCTTGAGGTCGAACGCCATCGCCACGACCGGATCATGTTTCGCGCTCGGCCGCACGCGGCTTGAGAGTTGCGCCTCGAATATCGATGCCTGTGATCGCACGCAGCCCGTGCAGCCAAGCAGCACGAGCCCTCCAATCAAAAACAGCATTCCTTCGCGTGGTGCAGACATGCTCACTCCAGACTCGATCGCGCATTCAGGCGGACCGGCTGAGTAAGCGTCGAATACAAGTCAGCAACTGGGGCGTTGACACTCCTGAAGCGATAGTTTTCGCCTCGCGCCAACCCGTGCCTGCGGCAGTCTTAGCCCAGAACGAACATCCGGCACGTTTTCTCATGCGTAAGCGAGAAGAGCAGGCTGCGGTACACTGGTCTTCGCAGTGGCGTTTGGGGAGACGGAGTGAACATGCCTTTCAGATTTCGTTGGTTCATCGTCGTGCTGGTCATTGCATTTCTGGCAACGGCGTTCATGGACGTGGATTCAGCCCTGGGCCAGCGCGAGCGCCGGAATTCACGAGCGACGGCTCCCGCAGTGAAATCGCAACCCGTCAATCGGTTCGGACTATCCGAGCCTCTCCCACGACGGGAGGGCGCCATTCGCGTGGCGACCTACAACGTGCTCAACTTGTTCGACGAAGTGGATGATCCATCCCTTCAAGGCGAATTCGACGACATCAAGACTCCCACCTCGCGCGAGCGCTGTCAGAAAATGGCGGAGGCAATCAAGGCGATTGACGCTGACGTCATCGGCCTTGCAGAGGTTGAGTCGCTTGAGGCGCTGACGTGGTTTCGCGACACATTCTTGCCTGATGCGGGTTACAAGTACCTGGCGTCCAAAGACGTGGGGTACTACCGGGGCGTTGAGTGCAGCGTCATGAGCCGGTTCAAGATCACCGATGTGCGCGTCTGGCTGAATGAATCGCTCGATCACGTAACGCGCGAAGGCCCGGGGTGGGACGCGGTTCCGCCCGACACGACGCTGAAGTTCCAGCGCAGCCCGTTGATGGTCGATCTGGAAACCGATTCCGGCTACAAGTTCACCGTTTTCGCACTGCATCACAAGGCGGGCCCGAAGTTCAAGTATCACCGTGAGGCCGAGGCGCTTCGGCTGGTTGAAATCCTCAAGGAATTGCAGGCGGCTGATGCAAACCGCAACGTCGTCGTCATGGGAGATTTCAACGCCGCGCCTTGGGACAAGTCACTACGCGTCTATCTGAAGGCGGGAATGGTTGACACGATGGCCTACCGCACCACCGGGCGAGATGATGCCGAGTCGCCGCTGTTTAAAACGCATGAATCAGACCGCGTGCTGGATTACATTCTGCTCAACAGCGCCGCGACGCGGGAATACGTGCCCGGCAGCGGGTTCGTGTACGGAACACTGACACCACCGCCGAGTTACGATTATCAACGTGACCCATTCCCCGCTGGATACGCCTCGGATCACTACCCCGTCATCATCGATCTGGTGCCAAAAGATTCGTGAATCAAGCGGGAGTCGTGCGTCATGAAAGATGTCGCCGCCACGCATCGCCGTGAGTTTCTGTTGTCGGCCGGAGTGTTCGCCGCGGGCGCGCTAGCGGCGCCGGTGGTTGGACGGCTGCAGGAGCAATCCGAACAGGGCGGCCAATCGCCCCAGAGCCAGCCCGACAGTACGGCGCCGGGCGTGACTGCGGAGACCTTTGCGCAAGCCGAGAAACTCGCCGGCATCACCTTCACCAACGCTGAGCGCAACACGATGGCGGAGTCAATCGCCGAGCAACTTGTGTTCTCCCAATCACGCCTCAATCACGGATATCATCCCAACGAACTGGCTCCCGCGCTGCGGTTTGACCCGCGTTTGCCGGGAATGAATTTCGATCATGTGCAAAACCGCTTTGCCGGCTCGTCGAGCGACCCAGGCCCATTGCCGGGGAATGTTGAGGATATCGCGTTCGCGCCCGTAACTTGCCTGTCGCAGTGGGTGAAGTCCAGGCAATTGAGCAGCGTGCGGCTGACGGAAATCTACCTGGAGCGCCTCAAGCGCCTGGATCCCAAACTCAAGTGCGTCATCACGCTGTGCGAGGACCACGCACGCGAGCGGGCAAAGCGTGCCGATCGCGAGATTGCAGGCGGAAAGTACCGCGGCCCTCTTCACGGCATCCCCTGGGGCGCAAAGGATTTGCTCGACACTGCGGGCATTCGAACCACGTGGGGCGCTGAGCCGTTCATCAATCGCGTGCCTGACACCGATGCAGATGTCGTGCGCCGATTGAATGAGGCCGGCGCAGTGCTCATCGCCAAGTTGTCGCTTGGTGCGCTGGCGTACAACGATATCTGGTTCGGTGGACGCACGAACAATCCTTGGAACCCGCAGCAGGGCAGCAGCGGCTCCAGCGCGGGCTCGGCCGCTGCAACCGCCGCGGGACTGGTCGGATTTTCCATCGGTACGGAGACGTACGGCTCGATCACATCGCCTTGCATGCGCTGCGGCACGACCGGCCTTCGGCCGACGTTCGGTCGCGTCTCGCGCACCGGCGCGATGTCCTTGTGCTGGTCGCTCGACAAGATCGGCCCGATCTGCCGCACCGTTGAAGATTGCATGCTGGTGCTGGCCGCCATCAACGGCGCGGATGCAGGCGATCCGGCTTCGATCCAGATGCCGCTGCAATTCGACGCGGCTCGGCCGGTGCAGTCGATTCGAGTGGGGTACAGCCCGAAATGGTTTGCCAATCAGCCCTCGACCGACCTGGACCGCCAGGCGCTTGAGGTTGTGCGCAAACTGGGGGCGCAACTTGTCGAAATCGAACTCCCAGACTGGCCGTATGACGCGCTGCTTCCGATTTTGCTGTGCGAAGCCGCCGCTGCTTTTGAAGAACTGACACGAACCGATCGCGATGATGAATTGACCTGGCAGGATGCGGAAGCCTGGCCCAATACGTTCCGCAAGACGTGGTTTATTCCTGGTGTTGAACTGGTGCAAGCGGATCGTTTTCGCCGCCGATGCATGATCATGCTTGCAGAGCAGTTCAAGAACCTGGACGTGATGATCGGGCCAAGTTTCGCCGGTTCATTGTGCCTGTTGACGAACAACACCGGTCACCCATCGATGACGCTGCGTTGCGGGTTTGCGGATCGCAAGAACGGACCATCGCCGCACGGCATCACGTTGATCGGCCGATTGTATGAGGAGGGCACGCTGTGCCGCATGGGGATGGCGATGGAGGCGGCGCTGGGCGTGTGGGATCGTCGGCCGCTGGTTTAGCGGCGTTTGGCTCTAATCTCCGTTTGACGCAGCCGCCTTCACTGCGCGCCCGCAGATTTCCGTTGCGAATCGGGCGTCGTGCGTGTGCAGTTCTGCATCGGTGAATTCATCGGACACCATGCCGCGCAATTCACCCGCAGCGACGATCGAATTGCCGTAGGCACGCACTGTAACGTGATCATCGCCGAATGCCTTCGCCATCAGCGTGCGCAGGCCCAGCGGCGTAAATCGCCAGTACTCCTCAAATCCCTCATCGCACATGCTGATGTGAGGCACCGCCGCCAGCAGCACCCCGCCGGGCCTCAGGCTGCGGTACAACCCGTCCAACGCAGCATGCAGGTCGAAGATCGAATGCAGGACATGCGTGCAGATGATGCAGTCGTAGCGATGCCTCGGCATCGCGGCAGGCTTCGTGATGTCTGCGATCAGCGTGGCGTGAGGGTTGGATTCATCCAGGTGAATCACATCTCGCGCCCGCACCTGCGGACCGGAAAATTTATCCAGGTACGTGCGGTCCTGAAATTCCAGGCAATCGCCTCGAATGTCCGCTGCGAATTCCGTCAGGAACAGGTCGATGTAGTGGCGGTGCACCGGCAGCCCGCGATCAAAGCCCCAAAGCAGGCTCCTCGGCTTGCCATACATCATCCGAAGGCGCGAATGCACAAATCGGAACGGATTACTGGTCTGAACGCAGTCGGAAGAATCACCCTCCCGTCGACCATCGTCCTCACTCCCCGTCCCTGTTCGAAAGCCGTCCGGCTCTCTGTCCTGCCGCATGGGTCAACCCCGGAATGAGCGCGGCTAACGGTAATTGCTCGCCCAAGGAATTGCCGTTGGCACTGGAAGGGATTACATGCGGACTCTGCCGACGGATACGGCATTACGGGCATGCAAGCCAGTCTCATCCAGAAGTCGGATGACTTCCTGCACGTCCTTATCGCCTCGGCCGGAAAGGTTGATCACAACGACTTCCGATTTCGGCATCTCCCTTGCGCAACGTATTGCTGCGGAGATCGCATGGGCGCTTTCCAACGCGGGAATCAATCCTTCCAGCCGGGCCAGCAGGACGAGACTCTCCAGCGCTTCGCGATCGGTCACGGAGGTGTAGTGCACGCGCCCGGAGTCTTTCCAGAAAGAGTGCTCCGGCCCAACTCCCGGGTAGTCCAAGCCCGCGGAGCATGAATGGACTTGAGCGGTCTGACCGTTTTCATCCTGGAGCACATAACTGAGCGATCCATGCAACACGCCTGGCGAGCCCCGTCCAAGCGAGGCGGCGTGGTCGCCTGGGGTTGCTGAGCGCCCGCCGGCTTCGACTCCAAGCAAGCGCACGGACGCGTCATCGATCAGCGGATAAAACATGCCTGCGGCATTGGACCCGCCGCCGATGCAGGCGACGACAAGGCTTGGCAGCCCGCCGAGATCGTCCATGCACTGCCGCCGGGTTTCGCGGCCGATGACCGCCTGAAAATCGCGCACCATGCGCGGAAAGGGGTGCGGCCCAACGACCGAGCCGATGATGTAGTGGGTGTGCTCGACGGAACCCATCCAATCGCGCAGGGCTTCGTTGGTCGCGTCCTTGAGCGTGCGCGAGCCCTGTTCAACGATGGTGATCTTGGCGCCGAGCAGTTTCATTCGAAAGACGTTCAGCGACTGCCGGCGGGCGTCTTCGGCCCCCATGTAGATTTCGCAATCCAAACCAAAGTGGGCGCACGCCGTCGCGGTGGCGACGCCATGCTGGCCCGCGCCGGTTTCGGCAATGATTCGTGATTTGCCCATTCGCCGGGCAAGCAGAGCCTGGGCGATGGTGTTGTTGATCTTGTGCGCGCCAGTATGGGCCAGGTCTTCGCGCTTGAGGAAAATCCGCGCACCGCTGGCATGCTCGGTCAAGCGCGGCGCGAAGGTCAGAGGCGTCGGCCGGCCAACGAACGTGCGAAGCAGATGATCCAACTCGGATTGAAACTCGGAATCGCCGGCCGCTGACTCAAAGGCTGCGGTGAGTTGATCCAACGCGGCGATCAGCGTTTCCGGCACATAGCGCCCGCCGAATTGGCCAAACCGGCCGTTGGCGTCGGGAAGGGAGGTCAAAACTGTCATGCTGGAAGAATACCTCGCGAACAAGACATTCGGTGCGGGTCTCATCCTGGCATTTGCGGCGGCCTATCTCAACCAGATTTCCCAAGTTCACGGCATGGCGGCGGTCACTTGGTTGGAAGTGGAAGTCAATGAGAAAAAATGTTTGAGTTTCACTCAAATGTGTTTGCTTTTGTTGTGCATGTGGTATGATGCTTCCAGTTTGGGAGGCATGCCGCCCCAGTGCGCTGCATGTTTGTGTCGCCAACGTGCGATGCTGAGAGAGAGTCTTCGCTGAGAGAGGCGAAGAAACCCGCCAAAAGAGAAGAGTGTGAGCGGCAGGCTTTGGCCCGTCGACGGATGCTGTGCTTGGCGTAACGGCGAAGCAGCAGTGTTTGTGGAACAGTCGTGCTGTTCCACGTAGTACGTCGGACTCAGTTGACTGTTCGTTCCGCTCCAATCGATTTCCTGAGGATGGAAAGATTGGGGCAACCCCCTCGGTGGGGAGAAAACCGCAGAGGAAAGGATTAAAGACATGAACGTGAAGACACTGGCTGCCAGCCTGACTGCCTTGGGCATCGCTGGACTGGCAAACGCTCAAGATTACAACGGTGGCGGATTCGCCATTCCGGACAACAACGGCGCCGGCGGGGCGACCAGCATCGTGGTTGCTGATCCGGGTCTCGTTGGCAACGGCATGATCGTCGGAATTACCTTTGGCCCCGAGCACACTTGGGTTGGCGACTTGAGCGCCGTGATCACCCACAACGACGGCAGCACCAGCGTGAGCGCTGACCTGTTCCGTCGCGTCGGCCAGACTTCCGCCGGCGTTGGCTTCGGCAACAGCAACGACATGAACGGCACCTACCGGTTCAGCGACTCGTTCGCGACCGCGTTCTGGAACACGCCTGCCGTCGGCGGCAACGTGACCGCGGGTGACTTCAGAGCGACGACCAACCTGTTCAATGGCGCCGCTGGCCCCGTCGTGAACCTCAACGCGATCTTTGCTGGTCGCAGCCTTGCCGGTACCTGGACTCTGACTGTCGCTGACCATGCTGCTGGCGACACCGGCTCCGTGACTGGTTGGACGCTGACTGTTCCCGCCCCCGGCGCACTGGCCCTCTTGGGCGTCGCTGGTCTGGCTGGTTCACGCCGTCGTCGCGCGTGAGCAAGCACCAAAGGCTTTGATTCCCCTGCGGGTGAATCTTCAAGTCGATTGATTTCAAACCCTCTGGGCTTCGGCCCAGAGGGTTTTTCATTCCTGATTCGTCCGCGTTTCGTCAGGTGCGGCGGCGGTAGCCAAAACAATGGGCTTCGCCGAACCTTCCGGCCGTTCATCTGGTCTAATTGGCGACATGGATGGATCTGCGCACATTTCGCCGCGCAAGCGCCTGCTCGGCAGCGTAGGTTTGGCGGCGCTTCTAGCCGTTGTGCTGGCCGCATATTGGCCGTCGCTTTGGAATGGCTTTGCGTGGGACGATCGTCCCAATCTGCTTGAGAATGAGCATATCCGAGCGTTGTCGTGGGCCAACGTGACCTGGGCGTGGTCGGCGACGCACGTCGGCCACTACCAGCCTCTCACATGGCTGACCTTCATGGTGGATCATGCGATCTGGGGGCTGAATCCCTTTGGATATCACCTCACCAATCTTTCACTTCACCTGGCAAACGTGATCCTCGTGTTCATGGTGGCCACAAGAGTGCTCAAACTTGGTCTGCGGGCCGGGCCGGATTTCGATGGGCTGGCCACGAGCGGCGGGGTGCTGGCCGCGGCCCTCTTTGGATTGCACCCGATGCGCGTGGAATCCGTGGCATGGGCAACCGAGCGGCGGGATGTCTTGTGCGGATTCTTCCTCTTGATTTCCGTCATCGCGTATCTTCACTCTCGCGAGGCCGATTCAACCCGCCATCCGATGCGATGGCTGATCGCCTCTGTGCTTGCATTTGTTCTGTCGTTGCTCAGCAAGCCGCTTGGGATGGCGCTTCCGGTGGTCCTTCTCGCACTCGACTTCTACCCGCTGCGACGTTGGCGATCTGAATCGGAATCGTTCGCACGTGCTGCTTGGCGGTTGTCGCTGGAGAAGATGCCATACTTCCTCGCAGCGATCGTCTCGGGGTTGATCGCGCTCACCGCCCAGTCGCAGGGAAACGCCCTGGCATCATGGGAGATGCACGGTTGGGGCGGTCGGCTTGCGCAAGCGGCGTACGGCATCATGTTCTATCTCTGGGCCGCGGCAGGAACCAACTGGTATCCGTTGTACGAAATCACGTTCCCGTTCAATCCGTTCGAAACGCGATTCGTTCTCTCGGCTGTCGCGGTCATCGCGCTGACGGTGGCGCTGTTCATCCTGCGTAAAAGAGTTCCAGCAGCCCTGACCGCGTGGATTTGCTACATCCTGCTGTTGGCGCCTGTGCTGGGCTTTGCCCAGTCTGGACCGCAACTTGTCGCGGATCGATACAGTTATCTTGCATCGATCAGTTGGGGCATTCTGCTCAGCGGGGCGTGTGCGATGCTCTGGCGTCGGATTCAACCTGGCGATTGGCGCCGCGTTGGGCTGGCGCTAATCGTCGTGGCGGTCCTTGGCGGGTGGTCGTGGCTGACGTGGCGGCAAACTCACATCTGGAAGGATGAGCGCACGCTGTGGGCCCATGCCCTCAAGCAGGGACCGTTGCCTCACGCGGACAACAATTACGGCAAGATGGCGGAACTGGCCGGCGAGCACGATGTCGCCGTCACGCATTACATTCGCGCGCTCGCGGTTTCGCCAACGTACAACAACCCGCAGCAGAATCTGATTCGAAGCTTGATCGCGCACAGCCAGAACCTCGATCCCAGTCAAGTCGAAGCCGCAGCCCAATCGCTTCGGCGTTCACTGAGTCTTGCAAAGTCCGACGATGCCTCGGGCTGGTATGCCCTTGGACTTGCCATGATTCGCATGCGGAACATTCCTCAAGCCGCAAGCGATCTGGAACGGGCCATCGCCATCGATCCAACCCGTGAGCCGTACTGGACCAAACTGGGACTCGTGAAACAGATGACTGGCGACAGGCCCAATGCCATCGCAGCCTATGAGCGTGCCACCAGTCTTGATCCAGCAATCGGCGAGGCGTGGCTCGGCTTGGGCATCGCCCGGATTGAATCGCGGCAGTTTGCGGCGGCTGTCGATCCGCTTGAGCGTGCGACGAAACTGACTCCGAACAACGGCTTGGCTTGGACCGGACTTGGGGCATGTCTGCTGGAAGCCGGCAATGTGGACGGGGCAGTGTCCGCCCTTCGCCGTGCGCTGGAAATCGATCCATCCAACGCGCGCGCCGCCGGTATGCTTCAACGAATCCAAGCGAGCAGGCCAACCTCATAGGATCATGGCTGCGTGCGGGATTTGAGCAGCACAGCCGCCTGATCGAGCAGGTCGAGAAATTCCAACCGCTCTTGCGGCGGGATCTCTCCCAAGCCGCCCTGCGCCAATTCCTTTATCGCCGGAATGTCAGCGGTTCCCTTGTGCGGCGAGTCTCTCAGGAGCATGCCGAATCCCGCAACGGCCGCCGCGAACCTGAAGTCGTCTGAAGCCTTTTCCAACGTCGCAGCGTCATCCTTCACCGGGAATGCAATCTCCTTCGCAGTCGTTCCGTCAGGTTCCTTGTATCGCAGTTTCAATCTGGCCAGCAGATCGCTGGGAACCAGTTTTCCTGCCTCGATGAACTCGGTTTTCGGAGTCTCGGGAACTGTCGCATCACTGCCGGCCGGCACGATTTCGTACAGCGCAGTCACGGTGTGCCCGGCGCCGATCTCGCCGGCGTCCTTCAGATCATCGCGAAAATCCTGCGCCGCCATGACACGATTTTCGTATCCGATCAACCGATACGCCCCGACCTTGCCCGGATTGAAGTCGATCTGCACCTTCACATCCTTGGCGATTGTCACAAGCGTGCCGGTCATCTGATCGACCAGGGCCTTCTTGCCATCTTCTTCGTTGCCCACGTAGGCGTAGTTGCCGTTGCCGTGCACGGACAGTTGCTTCATCTTGCCATCCTGCAGATTGCCCGAGCCAAAGCCAAGCACGCTGAGATACACGCCGGTGGAGCGTTTGTCCTGGATGAGTCGGACCAGGTCTGCCTCGCTGGAAACTCCGACGTTGAAATCGCCATCGGTGCAAAGGATCACGCGGTTGACGCCTCCCTTGATGAAGTGCTGCTCCGCTGTGGCATACGCCACGTGAATGCCGCCGGCTCCGTTGGTCGAACCGCCCGCAGCAAGGCCATCGATGACGCTCAGAATATTCGCCTTGTTGTCGTCGCTGCACCAGGTCGAATCCAGCGCCAGCCCTGCGCTGC
>CAMPIL010000065.1 GCA_946886375.1 uncultured Phycisphaerales bacterium | reverse complement strand
ACCAAGGCCTCCAACTGGCACCCAATCACGTGGCTGTCTCACATGGTGGACTGCAGCCTGTTTGTTCAGAGCGATGGAAGGCAGTGGGCCGGCGGCCATCACCTGGTGAACGTGTTGATTCACCTTCTCAACACGCTGTTGGTGTTTGGAGTTCTGCAGGTGTTGACCAAGGCTCCCTGGCGCAGTGCGCTGGTGGCGGGTCTGTTTGCAGTGCATCCATTGCACGTGGAATCGGTGGCCTGGATCGCCGAGCGCAAGGACGTGCTCAGCACGATGTTCGGTCTGCTGGCGATCATGGGCTATGTGGGTTACGTGCAAAGGCCATCGCTGGCGAGATACCTCCTGATCGTGGTCTTGTTTGGTCTGAGCCTGATGAGCAAGCCCATGCTGGTGACCTTGCCATGTGTTCTGCTGCTTCTGGATTACTGGCCGCTGGGGAGGTTGAGGTTTGATCGATCAGGATCAACTTCCAGCGACAAATCCAAGTCCAAGTCCAAGTCAACGACCCTTACTCATCCAAGTTTGTCGCAGATCGTGCTGGAGAAACTGCCGCTGCTTGCAATGTCGATTGGCTCCAGCGTGATCACCGTGATCGCGCAGAAGACCGGCGGGTCGGTCTTCGCGTTGGAGCAACTTCCGGTTCCGCAGCGCATCGCCAATGCGGCCGTGGCGTATGCGACCTATCTGGGGAAAACGATCTGGCCGACGAATCTTGCGATCATCTATTCGCACCCGGGCACGTGGCCCGCGCTGGTTGTCGCAGGATCAGCAGCGGTGTTGATTGTGGTCACCGTCATGGTGTGGGTGCTTCGCCGCAAGCGGCCGCACCTGTTGATGGGTTGGTTGTGGTTCCTCGGCACGCTGGTGCCGGTGATCGGCCTGGTGCAGGTCGGTTCGCAATCCATGGCTGATCGCTACATGTACGTTCCAATGATCGGCTTGCTGGTGATGATCGCCTGGAGCATTCCCGATCCGGCGCGCATGAGCGTCGCTGGCGTGCGCGCCGTGACCGCGGCGGCGATTCTTGCGATCGCTGCGCTGATGGCCCAAACTGCTCTGCAAGTTGGTCGATGGAAAGACAGCGTCACGCTTTTCTCACACGCAGTAGCCGTGACGGATCGCAACTATGTAGCCCACAACCTGCTTGGGGGCGTGCTGCGGCAGAAAGGCGATCGCGACGGCGCTCAGCGGCAGCTTGGCGCTTCGCTGGAGTTGCATCCCAACTATCCAGACGCCCACAGTAACATGGGCCTGCTCATGCTCGACACCGCGCAGTGGAGCAAGGCCGAAGAGCACTTCAAGAAGTCGCTGAGTTTCAGGCCGGGCGACGGCGTCACGCTGAGCAACCTGGGCGTCGCGTTTTTCCGGCAGAATCGCATTGATGAGGCCATCACCCAGTTCCGCAACGCGCTGCAATACACCCCCGCAAATGTCGAAGCGCTGGTGAATCTCGGCAACACGTACGCAGCGAAGGGCAACCCGGACCAGGCAATTGCGCAATACCAGGCCGCGCTGGCGATTCGGCCTGATCTTGCCGAGGCTCACGCCAGCATTGCCGCGATCGAATTTCAACGCAAGAACCTGGCCGCCTCGATCACCCACGACACGCTGGCGCTCAAGAGCCGCCCCGACATGATTGAAGTGCGCACGCGGCTGGGGTTCGCGCTGGCTTCGCAGAATCGGCTGCGCGAAGCAGCCGAGCAACTTGAACTCGTGCTGCGCCAGAATCCCAAGCACGAACTGGCCCGGCAGGGACTGGACATGATTCGCCAGGAACAGCGGCGAATCATGGGTGAGCCCAAATGAAGCGCCCGGTGCACAAGGCCAGCGCGGCCGCTCCCGCAGGAAGCGGGCGCCAAACGGTGGTTTTCTTGTGCGCACTGCTGGTCGTCGTTACCGCGGCGGTGTATGCGCGATCATTGACGTGCGACTTCGTCTGGTATGACGACAACGAATACGTTTTCGCCAACCCACGCGTGCTGCTTGGCCTGACGTGGGACAACGCAATCTGGGCCTTCACGACCACGGCAGTTTCCAACTGGCACCCAATCACGTGGCTATCTCACATGGTGGACTGCAGCCTGTTTGTCCAGGGCGATGGAAGGCAGTGGGCTGGTGGCCATCACCTGGTGAACGTGTTGATTCACCTTCTCAATACGCTGTTGGTGTTTGGAGTTCTGCAGGCGTTGACCAAGGCTCCCTGGCGCAGCGCGCTGGTGGCGGGCCTGTTTGCGGTGCATCCATTGCACGTGGAATCGGTGGCCTGGATCGCTGAGCGCAAGGACGTGCTCAGCACGATGTTCGGTCTGCTGGCGATCATGGGCTATGTGGGTTACGTGCAAAGGCCATCGCTGGCGAGATACCTCCTGATCGTGGTCTTGTTTGGTCTGAGCCTGATGAGCAAGCCCATGCTGGTGACCTTGCCATGTGTTCTGCTGCTTTTGGATTACTGGCCGCTGGGGAGATTGCAGCGTGCCTCGGTGTTCAAGCTGCTCACTGAGAAACTGCCGCTGCTGGTGATGTCGATTGGCTCCAGCGTGATCACCGTGATCGCGCAGAAGACCGCAGGCGCGGTGCTGCCGACCGAGGCGATCAGTCTGCCGCAGCGCATCGCCAACGCGCTAGTTGCGTACGCGGCATACATCGGTAAAACGATCTGGCCGGTGGATCTGGCGGTGATGTATCCGCATCCGGGGAGTTGGCCTGCGATCGCAGTGGTGGGGGCGGCGGCGATTCTGATCGCACTGAGCGCGATGGCGTTCATGCGACGCCGCACGCAGCCGCATTTGATCGTCGGGTGGCTGTGGTTCTTGGGCACTTTGGTGCCGGTGATCGGGCTGGTGCAGGTCGGACACCAATCGATGGCGGACCGGTACACCTATGTGCCGCTGATTGGATTGGCTGTGATGGCCGCGTGGAGCCTGCCTCGCGTGGCGCTCTCAGCCGCAGATGCGCGAGCGAAACTCACGCTCGCTGCAACGGCAGCGGCGCTGGTGTTGCTGTGTGCTCTCACATGGAAGCAAATCGGCCATTGGAGGAACACGGAGTCGTTGATGAATCACGCGATCGCGGCCACCGCTGACAATTTCATCGCGCACACGGTCCTTGGTTTTGCTCGTTCCAGACGCGGCGAAACAGACCTCGCCTTCGCCAGTTACCGCGAGGCCATTCGCATCAAGCCCACCTACGGCGTGGCGCATGAGAATCTCGGCAGCGTGCTGCTGTCATTGGGACGCACGAAAGAGGCCATTGAGCAGTTTGAGCGAGCCGTCTCGCTGCAGCCGCGTGCAGCCCGCACGCGAAACAATCTTGCGGTGGCGTGTCTGGAGGCGGGGCAGTTCGACAACGCGGTGGAGCATGGCCGCGACGCGGTGGAACGTGATCCACACAATAGCGAGTACCGCTACAACCTGGCGCGGGCGCACTCTGCAAAACTTGAGTTCGGTCCGGCGATTGAGCAGTTTGAGGCAGCGTTGAGACTGCAGCCGAATCGAGCCGAGGCGCACGCACATCTCGGCGTCGCGCTGGCGGCGCAGGATCGCATGACGGAGGCGGTGGGGCACTTTCGCAGCGCGCTGGAATTGAAGCCCGATTACGCCTTCGCCAGGCAGTGCCTGGACCTGGCTTTGAACGGGCAGCAAGACGGATCACCTGCGAAGTGATTCGCGATCACTCTGCCGCGGTCTGCTCGCCGGCGGCGGGGGTATCTTCGATGTGCTTCAAGCCGCGGCGCTGATCGCGCAGGCGGCGGCTCTTGCCCACCCGGTTGCGCAGGTAGTACAACTTGCTGCGGCGCGCATCGGAGCGGCGGACCACTTCAATCTGCGCGATGCGGGGCGAATGCACCGGGAAAATACGCTCGACGCCTTCGTTGGCGACGATGCGGCGAACGGTGATGGTCTTGTTGATGCCGCGGCCTTTTTGCGCGATCAACACGCCCTGGTACACCTGAATGCGCTCCTTGTCGCCTTCCACGATGCGCACGTGGACGTTCAGCGTGTCGCCGATGGTGAAATCCGGAGTCTCGGCGGCGGATTTGAGTTGCTTGGCGTTGACGGCTTCGATGGTCTGCTGCTGGTTCATGGGAGGTCAGGTGTTGAGGGTCACAGTTCAGGGGTTCGAGTTTCTTTTCGATCGGGATCGGGTGTTCTAAACCCTAATTCCTAAGCCCTAATCCCTTCGTCGATCAAGTCCGGACGTTTCGATTTCGTCCGTTCCAACATCTCTTTCATTCGCCACTCTTCGACGGCCTGGTGGTCGCCGGAGAGCAGCACTTCGGGAACTTCCCGGCCGCGCCATTCTCGCGGGCGGGTGTAATGCGGACAGTCGAGCAACCGCTGTCCTTGCGGCCCTCGTGCGGCGAAGGAATCCTGCGCCGCCGAGTCTTCGTGGCCGAGCACGCCCGGGATGAGTCGAACGATCGCATCGATCAACGCCATCGCGGGAATCTCGCCACCGCTGAGCACAAAATCCCCGATGCTCAGTTCAAGGGGTTGCAGTTCGTCAATGACGCGCTGGTCAACTCCTTCGTAATGCCCGGCGATCAGGAGCAGCCGGGTACTCCGGGGGTTTGAAGCCAGTTCCTCGACCCTGCGTTGGTCCAGAGGTTGCCCTTGTGGACTGAGCAGGATTCGAGTGGCTGGACGATTGTCCTTTCCTTCAACCGCCATGACAGCGTCATAGAGCGGCTGACACATCATGACCATCCCTGGTCCGCCGCCAAACGGTCGATCATCGACCTTGGCGTGCTTGTTGTCGGCCCAGTCGCGGATGTTGTGCAGGTGAATTTCCACCAGACCCGCTTGAGCCGCACGTCCCAGGATGCTTGCGTTCACCACGCATGGAAACATCTCCGGGAACAGGGTAAGAACGTCGATGCGCATGACGAGGACCGCTTACGCGGCGCTCGCGGCGGGCGCGACTTTCTTTCCCGGCGTCGGATCAATTTTCGCGCGGCGAAGCAGGCCCTTGACCGTATCGCTTGGCTGCGCTCCGACACCCAGCCAGTAATCGATCCGGTCGGATTTCAGGTTCAACTGCTTGTCCTCGGCGGCGATCGGATCGTACCAACCCAGTTCTTCGATCACGCGGCCATCGCGCGGGGATCGCTGGTCGATCGCATTCAGCCGATAAAACGGCCGGTGCCTGCGACCCATCCGCTTCAAACGCAAAACAACCATCAACGAACTCCTTCCAGGCGCCTGCTTCGGTCCTGACGTGATCCCGATGATCGCGACAGGCCGGCGACGTTGTGGGGAGCAGGAAGTAATCCTGAACGTGCCGATGACTTCGGCAACTTGTCAGAATGAACCCTTCCGGGGGGCTCCGTGCGACGCCGCTACAGCGAGCGGATGCGAACCACTCAGGATATCAGATTCTCCCCGGCGATCAAGTGGCTGCTAAGCCTTGTTCAGGCCGCCGGCAGCAGGGAAACCAGCATTTGCACATAGGCATGGCTGATCTGGATGAACTTGCCGAAGAACAATCCGCCGATTCCGCTCAGGAAAATGGCCAGCAGGACGAACATGCCGACCATCTGCGCCTGCGGGTGCTGGTACAAGCGATAAAACCGCCGCGACAAACCCATCAGAATGCTGGACCCGTCCAGCGGTGGGATCGGCAGCAGGTTGAACGCAGCCATCAGGAGATTCAACCAGCCGCCCATGAACAGAAAGTTGGTGACATTTTCTTGCAGCGGCTCGGCATCGGGGCCGTAATGTTGCCACAACGCGGCGGAGGTCAGCGCGATGACCGCCAACAGAATATTCATCGCCGGTCCCGCGCCTGACACAAAAACATCACCCCAGCGTCGCCAGCGAAAGCGGTTGGGATTGACCGGCATCATTCCCCACGCGATTCCGATGAGCGCGAACATGATGAGTGACGGCCATCCCATGTGAACTAGCGGGTTCATCGTCATGCGGCCGTGGCGAACGGGCGTGTCATCGCCCTGCCAAATCGCCGCCCATCCGTGAGCCAACTCATGCAGGGTGATCGAGAAGATGACCCAGAAGATCCAACTCACCAAAATGATGGGGCCGCCGGACTGCTGGTACACATCGTGAACCCACCAGCCGCTCACGGCGAACCGACCTCATTCGGCGGACGGCGCGACGTCCGCCTGCCGATGAAGGAGTTGATGTTGATTGAATCAGATTGCACGATCATGCATCCACCGGGGCTTTGGCAGATGCATGATAGCGACCATGCGGCCGTGGCGAACAGGTGACTTCAACGGCCCGATCGGCCTTCGCGCTTCATCGCGCCTTTGACGGTCTCGACCGTTCGTTCAGCGGCCTCTTCGCCGCGGTTGATCAATTGGCTGCCGACTTCCTGCGCCTGGCTCATGATCCTGCGTCCGGTCTTTCCCATGATCCGCCGCTCAGGCTTGGTGGCGGGCAGAGCAAATCCGCTGGCGAGTCCGAGCAGCACGAATGCGCCGCCCAGTGCGAGGGGGTACTCATCGACAGTCTGGCTGAACCAATCCTTGGCGCGGCTGGCGCCTTGCTGAACCTGGCGGCTGACCTGGGAGGTTTTTTCCTTCACCTTCTCGCGCATCTGGTGAACGCGCCCTGCGCCCCGCTCGCCCATGTCACCTGAGCGGTATCCCGTCTGGCTGCCGTAGTCTTGTGGTCTGTCATAGGTCATGATGCTGCTTCTCCAGGGAAGTGATTCACTCGACGGTTGTGGCCGGGAATTCGTAGCCTTCGTATTCGTCGTACTCGTAACATTCCACTTCATCATCCGCCCCGCGTCGCCGCGCCTGCGAGGCCAGCAGCCACACAAGCCCGGCGCCAATGAGCGCAATGGGGATAGGGTTTGACTTCACCACGTTCACGATGCGCCGGGTCGAGTCGCCTGCGTTTTCGCGCAAGGCCTCGAACGCGCCGTGGACCAACTGCTGGGGCGAAAGACGCTGCTGCAGCGCATCCACCGTGCGGTCCAGTTCAGCGCGGGTCCGCTCGATGTCGGCCCGGATGGCTTCGGACCTGCGATGGTGCGATGAACCATGACGTTCACCGTATTCATCGCCTCGGTCGAAGCGCCGGGACTCGGCACTCATCGAGTGTGGGTGTCTGATGTTGTGATCTGATCCTTTAACCATTCCTTGTTTTCCCGAAGTGTTTCTAAGGTGATGCGCGGGGTTAATGATTCCTCGCGGAAGGTGCTGATGGCCGAATGTACAAACGCATAGCCCACGATGGCGACCACCACGCCCACCAACAACGGGCCAAGCCACACCGCGACTTCACCGTCCAAGCCCATGTTCAGCGCCACCGCCAGGCCGATGCACGCTGCGGCGATAAGCGCGAGCACTCCCGCGTACAGCACCGCGCCTCCAATCGCCACGTACATCGCTCCGCGGCCGAGTCTCGCCGCCTTTTCGGACATCTCCGCCTTGGCCAACTCGACTTCCTGGCGCAGCAACATGCGCGTTTCGTCGGTCAGGTCCTTCAGCAGATTTCCCACCGACCGTTCCGAGGTGCTGGTCGTCTGAATCATGGCTCCTCCCACCGTTCAGTTGAACCGGGTTCGGTCATTCGCTGCCCCTGCGTCGGGCTGAACGCACTTTCGCCATACTGACCCGACGAAGACGAGCCGGCTTGCTCGCTGAATCGCGATTGTCCGACATCGCGCGGGCGGTAGGCCGGCTTGTTGTAGTCCTCAGTGAAATCTTCACGCTCGTAGGCTTCCCGAGTGCTCTTGAGCAGCCGTGCCACCACCAACCCGAGGATGAAACTGCCGCCCAGAAAGATTGTGGGATTGCGACGAGCCCAATTCTGTACGTTGTCAATCATGTCGCGCAGGTCCTGTTCACGGAGGTAGGTCGAAAATGATTCGATGTGATCGGCGGCCTGCTCAATGAGACCCGCGATCGACGGGGCCTCTTCATCTTCGCGAAGCCGCTCCGCAGAATCGCGGACGGCTTGCGCGACGCTGGAGAGTTTCTCCGCCGCCATCTCCTGTTGCTGTCGCACGGCGGTGCGTGCCTGCTCCTTGACTTCGCCGGCGGCCTGGCTCGCGCTTTCCTTGACGCGATGCTTGACCTTCCGCACAGCCTGCTTGGCGTCTTCTTTCAACTGTTCGCCGCTCGGCTGGTTCTTTTCAAATTCACTTTCGCCCGGTGTATGTCTGCTCATCGTGCTACCTCAGGGTTTGCACATTTGGTTTCACGTTCCACGCCACGGTGCTGCGCACACGAAAGCGTATGACTTCGCCTCATGCGCCTGTCATAGGGGTTCAGCACTAAAGATGGGCGTGCGCCGATGCGCGCGGCGCATGCCGCGAGTCTACGAGAGCGAGGTTGAATCTCACGAGATCGGTCAGCGCAAATGCTCGCCGGCGAGGTCAGCCATGCGCTTCAGCCGGGCCGGCTCGCGATCCACAAGCCACATGTCCTGTGAAAGCAGACGATGCGCTTTGGCAAAGTGAATGGCGGCCTCGTGCGTGCGGCCCTTCGCGAGCATGCACTCGCCAAGTTCCTCGTGAATGTAGCCGTCATCTTCCGTGCCTTGTCCATTTTTCTGCGTCAGCAGGCTCAACTGCATCTCCAGTGCTTCCTGAGCGTGCCCGAGCGAACGCAGGCAGCGGGCGATGCACCATCGTGCGCTGTGAATGTCGCCGGTTCGTCCCACTTCGGTGCGGCATTCAAGTGCGCGTTCAAAGTGCGTCAACGCATCGTCGAATCGACCCGCATCATGCAGTGACCAGCCGATGTTGTTGTGCAGACTGCCGCGCCACTGCCGAGCGCGCGGCAGTGCGGATGATTCAGCGACCTTGAGCGCCTCGACGTTCCATCGCAGCGATTCGTCTACGGATGAAACAATCGCGACCATGTGCATGGCGTCAATGGCGAGGTGATCGTTGCCCGTCTGCCTGGCGGCGTGTATGGCTTGCTCGAACAACTCCCGGGCGCGATCTTTGCAGCCAGATGAATTGAAGACCCGGCCGCGTTCCAGGATGCGGCGCACCTGCGCCTCCGCGCTCGGCGGCTCGTGCGCAGCAAGTGACGCCTCAATTTCGTTCAGCGTTGCGTGGGCTGCATCGAACTTGCGCTGCAAGCCCTGGGCCCGGGCGACCTGCGTGCGAAGTTCCATTTGATCGCCGATGTGCGTGGCCTTGTCGCATGCCTCGCGAAACCGCGCTTCGCTGCCGGCGGGATCGTTGAAGTCCCAGAGTTGATCGATGAGTTCCTGAAGCGTGGCGGACATATTGGGAACAGTTCCTCGCGCCTTGATGGCGCGTCGTCGCCGTTCACGCCGCGCCTTTGGCTCTTACGTCGCCCGCGAACCCCAGTTGCACCAGGTGCGCCAGCGGGCCGTGCGGCTTCCGGGCTTCCTCGCGCAAGCGCTGTTTTGCGGCGGGATTGGCGTAGGTGTTGAACACCATCGCCTTGATCGTCGCCCACATCCCGCCGAAACTTGCGAAGGTGTGGTTCACTGCTGTCGGTTCGTACCCGCAGTGCACCATGCAGTTGGCGCACTTGGGATTCCCCGAGGCGCGGCCGTAGTTGTCCCACTCCGTGTCGTTGAGCAACTCTTCAAACGTGTCGGCGTAGCCTTCCTGCAACAAGTAGCATGGCTTCTGCCAGCCGAAAATGTTGTAGCAGGGGTTGCCCCACGGCGTGCACTCGTACTCGCGCTTGCCCATGAGGAACTCAAGGAACAGCGGCGATTGATTGAACTTCCACTTCTTCTTTCCGTCCTTGCGATTGGACAGGATCATCGAGAACAGATCGTTGGTCTTGGCATTGCGGCCCAGGAAACTCTTCTGGTCCGGCGCCTTCTCGTAGGCGTAGCCCGGCGAAACCATCATGCCTTCCACGCCCCACTCCATCATTTCATCGAAGAACTCGCGCACTGAATTGGGGTCGGCGCCGTCGAACAGCGTGGTGTTTGTCGTGACGCGGAAGCCCATCTTCACCGCCAGTCGAATGCCCTGGGCGGCTTTTTCGTAGGTTCCCTCGCGGCAGACCGCGAAGTCGTGATTCTCTTCCTGACCATCCATGTGAACCGAAAACGTCAGGTATTTGCTCGGCTTGAACCAGCCTGCCTCGAGTTTTTCCTTCAGCAGCAGAGCGTTGGTGCAGAGATAGATGTATTTCCGCCGGCGGATCAGTTCCGCGACTAGTTCCTTGATGTGCGGATACAGCAGCGGCTCGCCCCCCGGAATGGAAACCATCGGCGCCCCGCATTCATCCACCGCGGCCAGCGCCTTCTCCAGTGATAAATCCTTCTTCAGGATGTGCGCCGGGTACTGAATCTTGCCGCAGCCGGCGCAGGCAAGATTGCAACGGAACAAGGGTTCCAACATCAGCACCAGCGGATACCGCTTGCGGCCGCGCAGTTTCTGGCCCAGCACGTAACTGGCGACGGTCCACATCTGTGAAACAGGTACAGCCATGATGTTCAGATCAACCTGCGTAAACGTGAACTGATCCGTGATTCCCGGCTCTGCCGGGGCGGCGGGCAGCGACGGTTCGCCCATCCGCATCAGCCGGCATCATAGAGCAGTTAGGATTCGCTTGCATCGGGACTCGATCAGTGACCGAATGCGTGCCGAACGGCCGCATTTCTCATGCTCGATTCGAACCCGACCGCAGCGGCCCATGTACGACCTCTGTCCGGATCGGTTGGCATAAGTGCTCCATCTTCACATCCTTGGAGAAAGATTCCTTCCACGACGAACGATCCACCCGGCGATCGGCATCGTAGAAACACCGTCATGACCGCAATCCCAGTCCAACTTGGCGCGTTGTTCCCTGCGTCGGGCATCTTTGGGATGGGTCCACAACGTGCTGCCCAGCAGCAACAGTCTCAGGGTAAACACGGGCGTATCATCCCCCGGACCAAGAGAGCGGGCCGAACCAGTGACCCGGTGGAGATGGTTGTGGATCAGAGGACAGACGAATACCTGTTGGATTCCTATCTGCGGGGCGACCGATCGGCGTTCACCGCATTGATGGGGCGGTACAGCAACGAACTGCTGCATTTTCTGACGCGCTTTCTGGGGTCGCGTGCCGCTGCGGATGATGTGTTTCAGGAAACCTTCCTGCAGATTCACCTTTCGGCGGAAACGTTCGATCCCGAACGCCGGTTCAAACCCTGGCTGTTCACGATTGCCGCGAACAAGGCCCGCGACTACCACCGCAAGCACAGCCGCGGCGCTGCAATGTCGTTGTCGGCTTCAATCGGCTCCGATGGCGATGGCGAGTGCTTCGTCGATCTTCTGGAGGCGGAAGTTCCCAACCCCGACATGCCGCTGCTTGACGCGGAGCGCAGCCGGTTGGTGAAGGCGGCGGTCGATTCGCTGCCGGTGCATTTGCGCGAAATTCTGCTGTTGAGTTACTTTCAGGGGTTCAGTTACAACCAGATTGCTGAATCGCTGGAGATTCCCCTGGGCACGGTGAAGAGCCGCCTGCACACTGCGGTGGCGGCGTTCGCGCGGGCCTGGAAACTGGCGCGGGGAAAAGACGAGAACTCCGACACATTCTCTGACCAGACGAGGGACGGAAAGAACGCATGAATCAATCGAACAACGCCAATTCGCCGCGCGACCCGCAGCCCACGCTTGATGACCAGCGGCTGCTGGATGCGCTGGTCGATTGCGGATTTGACCGAAACGCCTTGAGCGCCGTTGGCGGCGCTGATTCCAGGCGGCTCAGCGCCATCTGCGGTTTGATGGGCCTCCTTCGCGATTATCCCGTCGAAGACGCCAGCGACACTCTGGCGCACGCCACGATGGCGCGCATCGACCGTCACGAGGAAGCCGCCGCGGCGCGGATGAAGTTCGACACTCAGCAAGACCGGGTCGAATCCAAGCGCAGCGGATGGCGCATCCGCGTGCCTGATTTCATCACGGTCGCTGCGGTGATTCTCATCGGCGTCAGCGTGCTCTGGCCGGTGCTGTCGTCGGTGCGTCAGCGATCAATCGATCTGGCGTGCGCGGACAACCTTCGCCGCGTGGGATACGCCTTCGGCCAATACGCCGCCGACAATAACCAGGCGCTTCCGGTCGCCATGGCCGGCCCGTCTTTGAGTTGGGATTCCATCTCCAACATTCTGAATCTCGAGCCCCTGGTGCGCGGCGGCTACTGCGAGGCCAATCACCTCAACTGCCCCGGTCATCATCATGATCATGCCGCAGCCGTCGGCCCAAGTTACAGTTATCGCCTGATGCCCGCCGGCACTCACATGGGTTGGGGCATCGGCCGCGTGACGGTGGTGGTGGGGGATCTGAACCCGATTATCGAGGCCGCACGCGATGGCCGCGTCCTTCCGCCGTTGTCGATTTCAGTCAATCACAACGGCCGCGGGCAGAACGTGCTGGTGAGCGACGGCGCAACGATGTGGCTGGAGCAGCCGATTGTCGGCCGCAACGACAACATCTGGCTGCCCTCCGGCGCGATTCAACTTCGCGGCGGAGAAGCCGTGGCGGATGATGCTGACGTCTTTCTGACGCAGTAAATCGCGATTCCACGTCCAAACGTGCCAAATGGGCCACGAGTGATTGAGTGATTTCACTGGCGACGCCGTTGTCAACATCAACGACCTGCTTGCGGTGGTGAACGCCTGGGCACCGTGCAGATAGTCGCCGGTCGCGCCGTTGATTTTTGGTGAAATGTTTATTGACGCAGAACGTGCG
>CAMPIL010000064.1 GCA_946886375.1 uncultured Phycisphaerales bacterium | reverse complement strand
CCGCAGTAGGACAACAAGGGTGGCGTGGATATGACGCACACCGAAGGCGTGGCCCAGCGCTACCGCTGCAGCGTCTTTCACGCCGGCGGCGGGTTGCACGCGGCCATTCGGCGAGTCAATCCCAAGATTCCCAGTTTCAGCGATCTGCACCTGCCGCCGGTCTATGAGCAAATCGCCGAGCGCACGCATGAAGGGCTGGTGATTGTCTGCGGCGTGACGGGCAGCGGCAAGAGTTCAACGCTCGCCGCGATTCTCGAACACATGAATCGCGGGCACGCCTTCAACATCATCACGATCGAAGACCCGGTGGAATATCTTTTCCTGCCGAAGAAGTCCTACATCAGCCAGCGCGAAATCGGATTGGATGTGATTGACTTTCCAACCGCGCTGCGGGCCGCGGTGCGCCAGGACCCGGATGTGATCATGATCGGCGAAATGCGCGACCGCGAAACCATGATGGCGGGACTGATGGCGGCGGAAACCGGCCACCTGGTGTTCGTCACGCTGCACACCGCCGACACCATGCAGAGTTTTGCGCGCATCCTCGAATTCTTCCCCACGCAGGAGCATGGCTTCATTCGATCGAGCATGGCCAATGGTTTGCAAGCGGTGATGGCGCAGCGGCTGCTGCCCTCGGTGAAGGCGGGGGTGAGGGTCGTGCCGGCCACAGAGGTGCTGCTGAACACGCCCATTGTCGCCGACCGGATTCGCGAAGCCAAGGATGAAGACCTTCCCGCGATCATGGCCGGCTCCGGCAACGAAGGCATGCACAGTTTCACCGAAAGCCTCGTGCGCCTGGTTGAAGAGAACTACGTCGATCTGCGCACGGCTGAGCATTACGCGCCCAACCCCGAAGCGGTGCGCGCCAAGGTGCGCGGCATCAAGGTGAAGGCCGACGTGCTGGTGAGCCGGAAGTGACGATTCGCCGTGCGGTTGCTGCAAAAAAAGAGAAGCCGGACACCCCGAAGTGTGTCCGGCTCTGGTTTGAAACAGTGGTCGATCAAAGAACCACAATTGATCAGAACGACCAGTGGTCGACGACCATCAACAGGTCTGCAACGTCAACCGTGCCGCTGTTATTGAGATCGGCAGTGCAGGGGCCGCTTCCGGGGCATGGTCCCCACTGATTGATCACGCGAAGCAGGTCAATCACATTGACGGTTCCGTCGCCGCTGGTGTCGCCCAGTGGAAGCGTGGTCGCAATTTTTGCTGCGAGCACCTGGCCGCCTTGCACCAGTTCAACGTCAGGCAGGTTGTAGTGAGCCTGCACGTTGAAGAGCCACCAGCCTTCGCCGATGACGCTCGAAGCATCAATGACGCCGCTGGTTTCCCACTTGCCGTTGGTGTAGGCCGGGTCCAGTGATTGGGCCAGGGCGGTGTCCATCTCCATGACGCGATTGAAGTTGCCTGTGGGGATGTCGTACAGCCAGATGCTCGCATCGCGGCCGACGAGGGTGTAATTCGGGTCTTCGTTGATGAGCATCTGGCCGTGCGCGTTGATGCCGAGGTTGTCCGGGCTGACCATGCCTTCGCTGCCGTCAAGGAGCATGGTGATGGTGCCACCGGCGACAGGATTGCTCAGGTCATTGAACGTGAGACGATACAGGCGGCCGTTGCGCAGCGGGCTGCCCAGCGTGCCGTTGCCGGTCGTGTCGAAGTAGAAGTCAGCGTAATTGTTGGGGTCATACTCGCCGTCCTCAATGCGTGCAAAGCCGGTCGCGCTCGCGGCATCGGACGCGGTTTCCAGCGCGCTGCCTGTAAGCGCCCAGTTCACCGGCTGCATCGTGAAGGGAATGGCCAGGCCGACGGTCGTGAATTGATCTTCGGTCGTGATGCCCTGCACCCGCATGACGTAGAGATCGCCGTTGCTCAGCCCGTTGCGCTCAAGCACGTCAGCGCTGGCGGGCACCTTGGTGCCAACCGTGAAGTACAGTTGGGAGTCCAGGCCCGAACCGTCTTCCAATCCGATCACGAGAGTTTTCATTCCAGTTCCGGGAACAACGACCTGGTTCTCATGCGAAAAGCGACCCAGACGAGGCAGTGCGTGCGCGACATCGTCAATCACCGCGAAGGCTTGCCCGCCCTGCACGCCATCCATCGTGTCGGTCCCGCCGGTTTCTTCGCCGGTGAGGAACATCCAGGCGTCAAAGCCATCGTGTGGTCCGGCAAGATACGCCGCACAAAAGCGGCTGAACGCGCCGCGAAGCGGATTGGTGCTCGGAACAACGGTGTAATAGCCTCCGTTGACGTCGTCCCAGTCTTGAATGGTGAGGATTGAATCTGCGCCGCTCTGAACGTCAACTGCAATCGCGTTGTTGGCGCCCAGGGTCGGTTGCATCAGCCATTCCGAGACAAATGCTCCCTTGGAGCCGTGGGCGCGGACGACGCCGTTTGCTTGCGTGAGTTCGTGGTTCACGTACAACGTGAACGCATTCTTGCCCGCAGCCCGTACTCCCATACCGTCAGGAATGCCCACCATGCGGTAGCCGCCCACCACGTCGCCGACCGTAAAGATCGGGTGAACGTTCTGGACCAGCGGTACTTCAGGCAGCACGTAGCGTGGCGAGGTGGTGTTGGCCGTTGCCGCGTACGAGCCGTACATCATCAGCGCACCTGCTGCGAACAAATTCGACTTCATGTCTTTCTCCTTGAATGTGATGGATTGAAAGGAATGTCTGCAACGATGTGCGGCATGAAAGCAGGACGGTGTTGATTTTGAATATGTGATGTGTGGCGATTCAATGTGAATATGCGCATCGCCCCAAACTGAATCAGCAACACAAATCAGGGACGGACTTTGCGCTGAGCAAACCACAACTGCGTAATTGCCTGCAAGCATGCCTGAGGCAACTGTTGCGCATCAACTGATGCCATCGTCACGCTCACGCTCAACTTCAAGGGACGACTTGCTGTGCCGACCTGCTGCGCGATCGCCATCGGATTGCTCGCGTTCATCAATGAACCAAGCGCCGAGGGCGCGCAAACGATCACCATTGCCGCCTCCAAGGACGCAACTCTCATTGATTCCTCAAGCGGCGCGATGGCCAATGGCATGGGCAATTCAATTCGCTGCGGTCGCACCGGTGAATCGGGCGGCAACACGCGGGTGCGGGCTGTCCTGCATTTTGATGTGGCCTCCAGCGTGCCGAAGCAGGCGACAATCGTGAACGCCACTCTGAGGCTGCGAATCATTCAGGGCAGTGGCGACCTGATTCCGGTGCGGGTGCATCGTTTGCTTCAGTCCTGGGGCGAAGGCGCTTCAGTTGCAGACGGTGGAACAGGAGTACCCGCCGAAATCAACGATGCCACGTGGTGGCATCGTTTCTACCCCGATGTGGCATGGTCGACGCCGGGTGGCGATTTTGATTCTGCTGTGCTTGCGACCCAGGACGTCGGCACGCTGCCTGAAGCGGTGCAATGGACCTCCCCGCAGTTGGCCGAAAACGTGCAGCAATCGGTCGATGATCCGTCGACCAACCACGGTTGGATCCTCTTGGGCGAGGAAACCAACTCGTATACCGCCAAACGATTGGCCAGCCGCGAGTACCCCGTCGCCGCGTACCACCCACAATTGATCGTGCAATACACGAGGGCGCTGCATTGTGGCGGCGACATGGTTCCACCGCACGATGTCGTGAACGTGAGTGATCTGCTGGCGGTCATCAACGCGTGGGGGCCATGCATTCAGCCGCCTTGTGCAGCGGACATTGCCCCGCCAGGTGGCGATGGCGTGATGAACGTGAGCGATTTACTCGCAGTCGTCAATGGTTGGGGCGTATGCACGTCGCATTAGAGCGCTTCAATGCAATGTGGCGGCCGCGTCGTTCCCGCGCATTCCGGGGGCGGGAACCAGTCGGCGCGCACAAGGCGTCGGGTTCCCGCGTGCGCGGGAATGGCCGGTTGCCACACTTCGATTGAAACGACTCCAGTTCAGGTGCGCCCAAAAAAGCGGCAGGCAGGCTTGGAAGCCTGCCTGCCTGAGGCTGTCGATTGGGCTGCACACCGTGCAGTCCCGTCGGTGCACGGGAAAACTAACAGTGCAGCCCTCTGAAACAGTCACTTTGAATTTTTAACACTGGATCACCTCCGTTCTGAAAAGAGTCCTGTCCAGCCGTCGCACAGCGTGAGACCGTGCCGCCGGTTTCTTTTCCCCATCGGCGTCCCGATGGGCTCATCGCCCCCCGGAAGGCTGGGTTGCACCCACATCCGATTCCGGGGGTCGTCGCGTCGGGTTGCGCCGCTCCGGACGGGTTCTCCGCCGGTTTGAACGCTCGCCGGTCGCGATGAATGATTATCGCCCAGCCAGTGGCGTGGGCAAGAAAAACATCAGAAAAGTTCGCGCGAACACCCGGCTGCGCCCACGCCACGGGTCGTTTGCCGCAGGTCATTCTGCGGACTTCGGTTCGCGTGGCGTAATGGTGAGCGATTCAAGCTCCTCGCCACGCACCACCGACATTTCGCTCTTCACGCCGATGCGCTCTTCCGTCAGCACGCGGTGCAGGTCGTCAATAGTGGCGACAGGTCGGCCGTCGAACTCCACAATCACATCGCCTTCGCGCAGGCCGGAACGGTCGGCGGGACTTTGCTCTTCAATCATCAACGCCAGCACGCCGCTGTCATGTTCAAGGCTGAGTTTGCGCGTGAGGCGCTTGTGCAGTCGGACATTCTGGCCGCCCACGCCGATGGAACTGCGCTTCACGCGTCCGTAGGCGATCAATCGCACCGCCACGAACTTGGCGGTGTTGATTGGAATGGCCAGGCACACGCCCTGCGCTGGAAGGATGACGGCTGTGTTCACGCCGACGACCTTGCCATCGGATGTCACCAGCGGCCCGCCGGAATTGCCAGGGTTGAGCGCAGCGTCGGTCTGGATGACGTTGTCGATCAACCGGCCGGTACGGGCGCGCATCGATCGCGCCAGGCCGCTGACCACGCCAGTGGTGACGGTGGCTTGGAATCCGTATGGATTGCCGATCGCGATCACGAGTTGGCCGACTTGGATGGTCTGTGAATCTCCCAATTCGGCCGCCACAAGCCCTGAGGCATGAATGCGGATCACCGCAAGATCAGTTTCCGGATCATCGCCGATGAGTTCGGCCTTGTGCCGCTGCCCATCGGCCAACACCACGGCGATTTCCTTCGCCTTGTGCACAACGTGGCTGTTGGTGAGGATGAAACCGTCGGGCGTGAAGATGAAACCCGAGCCAGCCCCGCCGCGCGTGCGGCGCTGGCCGCGCTGATCGGCCGATGCGTGACTCACCTCGATGCTCACCACGGATGGCCCGACTTTCTTCACCGTCTCAATGACGGCGCGGGAATACGCATCAAGCAGCGCAGCATCAGCCTCCGGCGGGGCAGGGGCCAGAATCTCCGGCCCGCCCCCGGCCGGCTCACCCGAACCGATCTCAAGCAATCGGTGATCGATCACATCAGATTCTTGGCGCAAATTCTGCGAATTCAAGAGCCGCTTCATTCGCCTACCTCGGCCTCAACCTCGTGTTCAGCGGCTTCCTCCATCGCGCCGCGCCGGAAGATAAATGCGCCGCGTTCATAATCGATGACGATCAGGTCGCCGGGCTTGAATTCGCCGGCGAGAATGCGGGTTGCAAGGGCGTTCTCGATGCGCTGTTGAATGACGCGCTTGAGTGGCCGCGCGCCGAACTGCGGGTCGTAACCCTCCGCTGCCAAAGCCTGCTTGGCCGTGTCGGTGACTTCAAGCAGCAGACCGCGCTCGGACAATCGCCGGGCCAGGTTGTTCAACTGAATGTCAACGATCTGGATCAGGTCGTCCTTGGACAGTTGATGGAAGATGATGGTTTCATCGATGCGGTTGAGCAATTCCGGCCGCAGCACCTGCTTGAGCATCTCCCGCACGTGCGCTTCGATTTCCACATCAAGCGCCCCGCCCGCGGTCATGCGCAGAATCTCCTGCGAGCCGATGTTGCTGGTCATCACGATAATGGTGTTGGTGAAGTTGACGGTGCGGCCATGGCCGTCGGTCAGCCGTCCGTCGTCCAGAATCTGCAGCAGGATGTTCGACACATCCGGGTGCGCCTTTTCCATTTCGTCAAACAGGACTACGCAATACGGCCGGCGGCGGACCGCCTCGGTCAGCTGGCCGCCTTCCTCGTAGCCCACGTAGCCCGGCGGCGCGCCGATCAGCCGCGCCACCGCGTGCTTCTCCATGTATTCGCTCATGTCGATGCGGACCATGGCGTCTTCGGAATCAAACAGGAACTCCGCAAGGGCCTTGCACAGCTCGGTCTTGCCCACTCCAGTGGGGCCCAGGAACAGGAACGATCCGATCGGACGTGAATGTTCGCCAAGGCCGGCGCGATTGCGGCGCACCGCTTCGGAAACCGCATGCACGGCGTCGGTCTGGCCGACGACACGGTGGCGCAGTTCATCCTCCATGCGCAGCAGTTTCTGCCGCTCGCCTTCCACCAGCCGCGCCACCGGAACGCCCGTCCACTTCGCGACGATCTCGGCGATCTGCTCGGAGTCGACTACTTCCTTCACCAGCGCCTTGCCCTCGGCCTGTCGCTTGGCGAGTTTCTCCTCGGCTTCGCTCAGTCGCTTGTCCAAGTCGCGCAACTCGCCGTAGCGGATGCGCGCGGCCCGCTCCAACTCGCCGGCACGCTGGGCCTGCTCCAATTCAGTTTGCTTGCGGTCGATTTCCTCCTTCACCGCCTTCACTTCATCGAGTTCCGCTTTCTCCGCCTGCCACTGGGCCGACAGATTGCGGTTCTGCTCGTTGAGGTTCGCGATCTCCTGCTCAAGCATTTGCAGGCGGCGCGCGGAATCGGGATCGTTCTCCAATTTCAGGGCTTCGCGCTCGATCTCCAACTGCATGATCCTGCGGCGGAGTTCATCGAGTTCCGCAGGCATGGAATCGTTTTCAATCCGCAAGCGCGATGCGGCCTCATCCAGAAGGTCGATCGCCTTGTCCGGCAGGAAACGATCCGTGATGTAGCGATGGCTGAGCGCGGCGGCGGTGATGAGCGCGCCGTCCTGAATCCGCACGCCATGGTGAGCCTCGTAGCGCGGCTTCAACCCGCGCAGGATGGCGACGGTTTCCTGCACCGAAGGCTCGCCGATCACCACCGGCTGGAAGCGACGCTCAAGCGCGGCGTCCTTTTCAATGTGTTTGCGGTATTCGTTGAGCGTGGTCGCGCCGATGCAGCGCAACTCGCCGCGCGCCAGGGCCGGCTTGAGCAGGTTGCCCGCCGAAATCGCGCCTTCCGCCGCGCCGGCGCCGACGATCGTGTGCAATTCATCAATGAACAGAATGATCCTTCCCTGGCTCGCAGTGACTTCACGCAGCACGGCCTTCAGGCGGTCTTCAAACTCGCCACGGAACTTGGTGCCCGCGAGCAGTTGGCCCACATCCAGCGCGACAATGCGCGCGCTGCGCATGGAAGCGGGGCAGTCGCCGTTCACGATGCGCAGTGCCAGGCCCTCGGCGATGGCGGTCTTGCCCACGCCCGGCTCGCCGATGAGCACGGGATTGTTCTTGGTGCGCCGGCTGAGGACCTGCATGCAGCGGCGGATTTCCTCATCGCGGCCGATGACCGGGTCGAGTTTACCGGATTGGGCGCGCTCATTCAGGTCGATGCCGTACTTCTTGAGGGCTTCGAAGGTGCCTTCGGCGCCGGGATCATTGACGTGGGAAACGCCGGAGGACTCGCGCATGGATTGGATCGCCTTGAGCAACTTCTTGCGATCCACGCCGCTGACGCTGAGCACTTCTTTGGCGTCGGATTCGACTTCCGCCAAGGCCAGCAGCAGGTGTTCGGTGGAGATGTAGGAATCCTTCATCGCGCTGGCTTCTTTGTCCGCGGCGTTGAGGACCTGCATGACGGTGGGGCTGGCCTGCGGCTGGCCCGCGGTGCCGGAGATCGTCGGCTTGCGGTTGAGCACGCTGTTGGCGACCTGCTCGATTCGCGCCGAATCAAAGCCCGCCTTCTCAAGCACCGAATGCGCGAAACTGTCCGCGCTGTCCAGCATCGCAACGAGCATGTGCAGCGGCGTCATCTCCGCGTGACCCTTGCCCATCGCCAATGACTGGGCCGAGGACAGAATTTCCTGCGCCAGCGTGGTGAATCGATCCATGCGCATCCGGGGACTCTCCTTTGCAGCAAGACCTGCGTTGCAGACAGATGCAAACCTCGCGCCGGTTCGCCACGATCTCATGCATCCAAATTGATGCGTCATCTGCCAGACTGGCAGGTTTTCTGCGGCGGATCGAGAATTGGCGTACAGTCCTGCGAGGCTGCCCCGCTGTAACATTATGGGCGCAGCGCGGAGTGCAACATGCCACCTCGGAAGGTCGTCATTGTGACGGTATCCGGACTCGGTCTGCTCATTGCAGTGCTTGGTCTGCTGTGGGCATCGAAACTGCGCGGCCCGCTTGCCGGCGAAACCGTGCACGATTTCGGCACAATCAGCGTGGCGCCCGGTCAAACCCTGGACCTGGAGCACACATTCCATCTCACCAACCGATTGTCCACGCAGCTGAGCGTGCTTGCGATCAGACCGGATTGCGGCTGCGTGCGGGTGGGTGAGTTTTCACGCACGGTTGAGCCCGGCGGGAAGTGGAACCTTCCAATCACGATGCGATTTGCCGGCCATTCGCGAACCGTGTTGATCCATTTGGACATGGGTGAAGCAGGGCTGCAGGCGCTGAAGGTCATCACATCGGCGGGCGATGCACCGCCGCGCGCCGAATCTGCGTCCGAAATCAGCCGAGCCAAGCCCGCGCAATTGCCTACGCCAGAGGCGTTGCGGGAAAGTTCTGCGGAACCAGTTCCGCACGATCGTTGAGCCAGCCCGTCAGCCAGCAGAACGCATCAACCAGCCGTGGGCCGGGACGGTTGAACATCTGGTTGCCGTCCACCAGCACAACCTGTTCATTCATCACCGCCGGCAGAGTGCGCCACCACCGCTGTGCGGTGAGCGTGCCGAGTTCCGAACGAATGGCATCCAGCCCCATGCCGCAGGGGCAGACGATCAGCCGTTCGGGCATGGCTTCCACAAGTTCCTCCGGCGAAATCTGCCGCGACTTCGCCTTTGGCGGATTGAGCGAGTGCCTCCCGCCGGCGTCGATGATCAATTGAGGCGTCCAGTGCCCGCCGACGAACAAGGGGTCCATCCATTCCAGGAAGCCGACCTCCGGCCCTTCGATATACGGGTTCACGTAATCGCGTGCTGACCAGTAGCGATCGCGCCACTGCACCATCGCGCGTTGGGCGGGGCGTTCTAGACCGACCGCCTGCCCGATGCGCAGTGCGTCATCAAACACATCTTCCAGTGAAACCGGATTGAGGCTGACGATAGTGGGAGCGGGCTTGAGTTTCCCTGCGATGCGCTGCACGGTGCGCAGGTCGATCGAGCACACTTCGCACAGGTCCTGCGTGAGGATGACATCGGGCCTCAGGTGCGCAAGCAGTTGCTCATCGAGGGTGTACAGCGATGAACCCGCGCCGCTGGCCAGGGCGTCGCGCACCTGCGCATCGATAGCCGCGCTGGATGTTGCGTGCGTTTTCGCGCCGGTCAGGACGGGAAGGTGTGCGATGCCGGCCGGAAAATCGCACTCGTGCGATCGGCCGACGAGCAGAGGCCCGCCGCCGATCGCACAAAGCAACTCTGTCGCCGAGGGAAGCAAGGAGACGACTCGCATCGAGCGACATGGTATGGCCGCGGCGAAACCGCGGGTGTGGCTACCGGAACCATTGATTCACAAGCACGCTCACTGAAGCGCTGTTTCGGTTCACCGTCATGATGTCGAAATCCTCATCCGAATCCAGGTCCTCAATTACAAGTCCGGTCGGATCGATGCCAACCGGCTTATGCAAAGGCACGGCAAACCCGCCAATCCCGGTGTTCAACAGCAGCGAGACCTTGTCGTTGCCCCAGTTTGCGGTCACGAGGTCTGCGTGACCATCACGATCCACATCGCGGGCCACGACGGTGCGCGGCCCGGCGCCGGTGTTGAACATCTGAGCCGGCGAAAAACCGCCAGCGCCGTTGCCCCGGTGCACGGCGACTTTGTTCGTTGCCGCGAGAATCAGCGCCAAGTCGCCCTTGGCATCGTGATTGAAGTCCGCAATGGCCATGTTCAACGGCGTCACGGTCAGCGGCAGGTCGGCTTCCCATTGGAAATGGCCGGCCGGTTGATTGAACAGGATTGACACGGATTTGGAATCGCGATTCAGCACCGCGAGATCGGGATACGCGTCGGTGTTGATGCGCGCCCATGCAACCTGAATCGGAGCAAGACCGACATTGAACGTTTGATGCACTGTCAATTGTTGTCCCAGCCGAAGCGATGATTGGCCGTTGTTGCGCAGGATCTTCAGCGTGTGCGAGCCGCGGAATGTCACGGCAAGATCAACTCGGCCGTCGCGGTTGAAATCGCCTGCGACGATCGACGATGGTTGCCCCCCAAGCGACAGGTCGCTGTCGCGCGCCAGAGTTGAAGTCATGCTGCGATAAAAGTTCAACTTGTTGTCGTTTGCTGTCGCAATGACCACGTCGGAGCGGCCGTCGCCGTTGATATCGCAAGACACGATTGCAGTGGGCGGATTGGCAAGCGCGTAGGTCTTGGGCGCGTTGAACCCGCCGTGGCTGTTGTTGAGCAGGAGCGTGGCGGAGTTGTTGCCCGCCGTGACAATGTCGGGCATGCCATCGGCATTGATCTTCGAGGCGACGATGAGGCTCGGAAGCGATCCGGAGACGGCGTACGTCGCCGCCGATGTAAGAGTGAACCCATTGACCGTGCCGGCATAGATGTACGCGGCCCCGCTGTGCCCACTCACGGCGTAATCAGGCTGGCCCACGATGACTTCGGCCATTCCATCGCCGTTCAGGTCGCCCGCGCCGGCGACGGCGGAGCCGAAGAATTTCGAAACCCCATTGACAATGCACAGCGCTGTTGCATTGAAGCCATCAAGGACCGTTGCGCGACCCTGGCGATTCGAGCCATATTCGGGCGAGCCAACGATGACGTCATCGATTCCATCGCCGTTGAAATCGCCCGCGTTGGCGACAGCGCTGCCAAGTTTCGCCGCTCCGACGCCTGTGTAATAGTAACGGAGCATTCCGAGCGCGCCGTCGTAGACGTAGACCCGGCCGGCCGTTGCAGACGCAACGGCGAAGTCAGGTGCGCCGATCACCAGTTCACTCACGCCATCGCCGCTTGAATCGCCGACACGCGCGACAGACCAGCCGAAATTGCTTCCAGCGACATTGTTCGTGAGCGTGCGCACGATCGTGCCTTGGCGCAGATTCAGTACGACAGCGCGTGCTGCGCCCGGCATGCCAACCAGTGCGTCGTCGAAGCCATCGCCGGTGAGGTCGCCCGGGCTGGCCAGCGAGTAGCCCATGCGCGCAGATGGGGCGGGTCCCTGAAACGTCCGCAGCACCGAGCCATTTGCGCCGGAATACAGCGTCACCCGGCCGCAGTTGACGCCGTTGGCCCCGTCGTAGTACGGCGAGGCGACAAGGACATCCGGCACCCCGTCGTCGTTGATGTCGCCCACTCCAGCCACGGACCAGCCGAAGAGACACGCTTCCTGATCGGCGGGCCACCGCTGCAGCAGGACGCCGTTCCGGCACGAGTAGATGTACACCATTCCCCTCGGGCCGCCGTTGATCCATTCAAGCGGCGCGCCGACAACCAAATCGGAATAGCCGTCGCCGTCAAGGTCACCAACGCTGGCGACCGACGCTCCGTGCATGCAGTACGGAGCCCAGCCGGTCTTCGTGCGGATGTGGGAGCCGTCCGCGCCGGAATACATTCGGATTTGACCATTAAGCGTTTCATAGCCTGGGGCGCCCATCACGTAGTCCGGTACGCCGTCGTCGTCCACATCACCGATTGACGCAATGGAGAAGCCCAGAAGATCCGTCTCGTCTCCCCCCAGGTGCACGCGCAGCGCCTGGGTCATCGCGTCTGCCGCTGCGCCGCGCGGGCACGCCAGCACTGTTAGTGATGTGACGATCGCGGGCGTGACCAATGGATTGAAGCGCATGGGGCATCTCCGTGGTTCTTCACGGAGAGTTATGCCGCCGCGACTGTAATCTTGCGCCGAAATTTGAGAATTTTACAAAGCCTTGCCCATCAAGGACTTGCATCGCAAAGTGGCTCGCTGCCAAAGAGTTTTGCTGCCCCGCTACGCCAGCCGAATGCCGAAGAAGCGCTCGGCGTTGGCGTCGAGTTGGCGTTCGAGGTCCTCGTAGGACTGGCCGCGCAGTTCGGCGATCCGTCGCGCGATGTGAACCACGTGCCTCGGCTCGTTCGGCCGCAGCTTGCGCACCGGCTCAGGCGTGAGAAATGGCGAATCCGTTTCCACCATGATGCGGTCGGCCGGCACAAGTTTGGCGGCCTCGGCGACCTCGCGTGCGTTCTGAAACGTCACCACCCCCGTGAAACTGATCCACGCGCCGAAATCCAGAACCTTTCGCGCATCATCAACCGTGCCCGTAAAGCAGTGGAATACGAAACGCGATGGATCGAACCCCGCCGATCGCAGCGCCGCCAGCACATCATTAAACGCCTCGCGACAGTGGATGATGATCGGCCGGGGTTTGGGTTCGTTCCGATCCGCGGCTTGGATCAGGGCCAGTTCTTCCTGCAACACCTTGTCTTGGAG
>CAMPIL010000063.1 GCA_946886375.1 uncultured Phycisphaerales bacterium | reverse complement strand
ACGTGTGGCTTCCGGGCGTGTTCCCCAGGATCGTCACGATCGGCGAAGTCATAGGCACGTTGATCGGGTCGCGGTTGGGATTGATGGGGCGCACGCCGATGGCGAGCTTGTCGCCGTCGCTGATGCCGGAGTTCTCCTTGATGAGAATCGCGTAATTCCTGCACAGCGAAATCGCGATGGCCTTGGCGTCTTCCTTGTCGGCGACGGTCTGCTTGTTGCGGGTGAGTTCATTGTCCGCGATCAGCAGTTTGGCGACGAAGTCGTCCACCACGCTCTGAATCGAGGCGGCCTGTGCCGCGGTCAATTGATAAGTTCCTGGCCCTGCGGAAATGTTGGTCGCGTAATTGACCGCCCAAGTCCGAAAGCCGTCGTCGGTGTGTGGGATGTAATCTGTCGTAGACATAACTGAACACTCCTGAGTCTGTTGTTATTGACGCAAGCACAATGCCAGCGTCGCGGCAGATGGATCGACTCGAAGCGGAGCGTTCTGAATGCTTCGCAGTGCGCACTCCCGGCGCGATGCGCCTTTTCGTTGTGGTGGCGCGGATTTGTCGGTAGAAATACCGACAAAAATAAAATGCCGCTCAATTCAGCACGAGTTCAAGAGCCGGATAACGCATCAGCAGTCTGCCAAGAGAACTCTGCAAGGAGCAACAGACTTTCTGAGCGGCTCAGAACACGTTCTGAACGGCTCAGAGAGTGTTCTGAAAGGCTCGGAAAGTGTTCTGAACGGCGCAGAACGAGCTCTGACCGGCGCAGAACACGTTCTGAACGACTCAGAGAGTGTTCTGCGCGATCCAGAACGTGTTCTGCACGGCCCGGAAAGAGTTCTGAGCGATTCAGAACGTGTTCTGCGCCAATCAGAACGTCTAATGATCTGCCTGGAACGCGGGTTTTGACGTGAGGAACGGGGTTTGAGTGATCGCGACGCCGCGACACGGCGCAGCGATAAGGCGAGATCGCAAACGTCGCGGAGGCGGGCGCGCAAAGGAGTCGCGGAGAGGAAACGAGCGGCTTGTCCTGTTGCCCGTGCCCCTTATTTGGATGGGTGCAGTTGTGAGGGTGGAATGTCTTTCAACATCGCATGGACCAACTTGTTTATTTCAACTGCAAACTCGATGGCAGTCTTGTGCTGATAAGATGCCGCAAGGTGAAATGCGATCGCAAGAGCTGTTGCAACAGGATTGTCTGATGGATTGAGCTGAGCCATGTTGATACGTATTCCTTTTGAATAGCGTTTTGGATGAACGAGATTTCCAATTCAGAACACGATTCGCGCGTTATGTCTAGCGTTACGCGAGTCGATCTTTCCGCACAACCCCCGAACCATCAACTTCCCCTGCTCTCCATCTTCATCAAATAGTGTTCGCCCAGCACTCTGACGGCGAGGGCTGTGCGGCTTCGGACGTTGAGTTTTTCGAACATACGCTCCATCTGCTTGGTCACGCATTTCACCTTGGTGCGCAGGCGAGCGGCGATCTGCTTGGCCGTGAGGTCCTCCGTGATGATCAGGCGCATGATCTGAAACTGCTGATGCGACAGCGTCATCCGCCGCTCCAGTGGCGGCCAGTCGCGATCTTCGACGATCCTCCAAATCCCGTCCCGGTTCATACAGACAGCCTCGAACATGGCCCTTGGGCCTTGAACGACGGGACCGAATGTCCCGCGCTGTCTTTTCCCGCTCCGGATGCTGCGATCGTTTTGGTTTGCGCTGGCCCCGCTCCAGAGGCCCCCGGATGGCCACCGAAAGCGGGAAGAACAACAAGAAACCAAGGCGTCGCGGCCTAGGACTTTCTTCCCTTCCAGATGTGATGTCATTATGAAATCGGCACGCCCGCGAGAATTTCTGCACGGGTAAGTTCAAATCGCCGGATTTCGCCCGAACCACGCCAAAAGAAAGAGGGAAGGCAATCATGGCCTTCCCTCTTCTCATCCTGTGACACGTGATAGATCAAGACCATCGGCGAAACCGGGTCGTTCACGTCATCGAATCTTCGAAAGTCGAAAGTTCAGACCGCAGAATCGCTGCTGGATCGGTTGCTCGTGGGGTGCCGAAGGCGTGGGGCGGCGGGGTCCGGTTGGATTCTTTGCTGAAGGTCAGCGACGACCCTGGCGATGTGCTCAGGATCGCGAAGGCACGAGACGACGATGAAGGGCTCGCTGCCGCGGATGTCCAAGACCTGGAGGCTGGGCGTGGGCGAATAGTCGAGCACGATGCTGACGCTGGACTTGTGGCCGGGAGTGTGGATGCTCCAGCGGTCAATCAGGGTGCTTCGCTCAGTGGGTTCGCCAAAGGCTTTGACGAGCATCGCTCTGGCTGCGTGGTAGAGATCGTATTCGCCAGACACGTTGGACTTCGGCATCGATTCACCTCCACCGAGTCAGAATGTTTAAATGGATGCAGAGCGTCCTGGGCCTGCGCGATGCACGGGGCACAGATGAAATTGTACAGAGACTTTCTTCGCTGCCAAGCGATTTGATCGAAAGTTTTTGGATGGTTGTGGCTGCCGGGCGGGGTTTCGGCTGTGCCTGACGTGAAGCAGGCGCGGCTCGCCTCAGAGGGGTTGAGGCCGATGCCACTGGTCGAGAATCTGGCTGAAGAGAATGTCAGCCTGCTCGGGCGTTTGCACGATCGTTGAGACGATGAGGTCCTGCTGGTAGCGAGGCGAATCGCTGACCATGACGTGCGCGATATCGGGATGCTCGGGTGAATCGATCGTGACGAACACTGAGAAATCAGTCGGTCCTCGCTCCAATCGCCAGCGATAGATAAAGCCGCCTTCGACCGCCGCGACTTCCGGCTCGCCCAGCGCGGCTTTCGCTTTGGCGATGACCACCTCTCGAAGTGTTTCGTCCGTGCGCACTATCTAAAATACGCGGCGGGAAAAGCGTGTGCGCGCATTCGCGCCACGAGGCTGCAATTCCGGCAATTGACCTGAGATTCGTGCGAAGTGGCGGCGTCTGCGGTACGTCCAGGCCGGTTGATGCTTCGTGCGGTTTGGCGTCCCATCACTGTGGTGATGGCGGGCGCGGGAAGCGATCGAACAGCGCAGAGGTTGTGGCGCGGCGTTGATCGGATTCAGATGTGCCTTGCGCTTGAAGGTCTTGAGAGTCGGGTTGAGGTTGAGGTTGAGAGTGCAACGGGAAGATCAACTCGACTGCTGTGCCTTGGGTCTGACCCGGAGGCGGGGAATGAATGTCGATGGAGCCGCCCGTAGCGTCGACGATGGCCTTGACCAGGGGCAGGCCCAGCCCCGTGGACATGCCGCGCGATTTGGTGGTGAAGAACGGCTCCATGCAGTGCTGGAGGACTTCTTCGGTCATCCCGCGGCCGTTGTCTTCGACGAAGACGCTGATGTGGCGATCGTTGGTGCGAATGCGAAGCGTGATGCGGCCGTCTTCTTTCCCCGAGAGCGCGTGTATGGAGTTCTGAATGAGGTTGTACACCGACTGCGACAGCGCGGACTTGCTCACCGGAAGCGGCGGCAGGTCATCGGGAATGTCGCACTCAAGGGTGACGTGGGGCGGCAGAATCTTGGCGTAGAACTTCCCGGTGTCGCTGCACCAGTGGCGCAAGTCCGCAGGCTCGTGCACGGGCCTGCGCTTTTCTGGATCGACCGACAGCATGCGCAGGTTGACGGCGATGTTCTGAAGGTGATCGGCGATAATGGCGATGACCTCGATGTGGGCGCGAGACTCCTGCGAAAGGGCATCGTGCTGCAGCGCTTCCACCCTGATGCGCAGGGGAAGCAGCAGGTTGTTCAGATCGTGGCCGACCCCCGCCGCGAGCGTGCCCAAGCCTGCAAGGCGCTCGGACCGCAGCAGTTGCTCCTGGGTTTTGCGAAGTTCATCGTTGCGCTTGCGAATCAATTCCAGCACGCTGTACTGGATCATGATGTCGATCAGTTCATGCAGCGCGGCGGCCTCCTGAGCCGTGGGCGCCCGGTGAAGCGCGGCCTCGAGTTCGGTGATGATGACAGCGCGCAGAATGCGCTCTTCAGCGAGCAGATCGTGCGGATCGTAGTGATGCAGGAAGCGGTCGAAGCCGTGCTCAGGCGAATGGTCGATCAGATTGCGCACCGAGCCGGGTTGACCTGACTCCATGGCGTCCGCAATGGCGTTGAGGATGATGGCGATGGAGTTTTCGAACTCCGCAACGGTCAGGCGGTCCAGATAGGGCATCAACCGCAGGCTGTACCCGCGCCAGCCGTGGAGAATCGAATCAACCTGCGCGCGGAGCGCCCGTGCGAGTTCCGGGTACGGACGCGGATCCAGTTGCGAAACAATGGCTTGGATCCGCTGCTCCCGGACGCTGTCTGGCATGTGTCGGCGATGGTCCTTCACGCGGCCTCGATCCTGCACAATGCACCCCCTGCACACTGCACTCCTTGGAAATTTCTATTGTCGATAGTGCTGAAATTCAAGGCTTTCGTTAGCCTCGACAAGCAAATCGCGAACATAAGTAGGCGAGCTCATGCGCACGGCGGGACGCAAATCGCCGCAGCGAACTGAAGTAGATATGTTTCGTGCCGAGCGTAGTGACTCGTCATTCCCGCGCACGCGGGAATCCAGCGCATTGTGTCATGTGCACTGAAGAGGGCCGTTGAGAGTGCGCAAGCAAGCCCCGGGAGTGCGGCGGCCGAGGCATCACAGCCCGAAGAATGGCTCGACCAGCCAGTGCACCAGGAAATACGACAGCGCCGACATGAGCGCGGCGCAGGGAATGGTGAGAATCCACGCGGTGACAATGCGCTGGCCCCAGATCCACCGCACCGAGCGCACGCCGCGCGTCGTGCCCACGCCAAGGATCGCCCCGGTGATGGCGTGCGTGGTTGAGATCGGCACGCCGCCGAGGTTGGTGAATCCAATGATTGCGGTGGCGGCTGCGGTTTCGGCGCAGAAGCCTCCAACTGGCGTGAGGCGTGTGATGGATTGGCCCATCGTCTTGACGATCCTCCATCCGCCGAACAGCGTTCCCAACGCGATGGCGAAGTGACAGGCGAGGATGATGGGCATGCCGTAGGCGTGATCGAGGCCGAGGAGATGGACCTGCCCCCAGGTCGTCCATTCCTGCATGCCGGCGGCTGTGAGGACGAGCACGATGATGCCCATGGTTTTCTGCGCGTCGTTTGCCCCGTGGCCGAGACTGTAGATCGCGGCAGAGAGCAGTTGCAGGCGGCGGAAGATTCGGTCAACGCGCTGGGGCGTGAACGGGCGGAAGAGCCACGCGACAGCGATCATCAATCCCGCGCCGAAGAGAAAACCAAGTCCAGGCGAAAGCACGATGCCGACGAGCACGAGAATCCATCCCTTGGCGATGAGCACACCGAAGCCGGCCTTCGCGACCGCCGCGCCGGCGATGCCGCCAATCAGCGCGTGCGAGGAACTCACTGGCAGGCCGAGCATCCACGTGATGACGTTCCAGATGATCGCGCCCATCAGTCCGCCGAAGACGACGTAGACGTCGATGAGATTGACATCGACCAGTCCCGTGCCGATCGTCTTTGCGACCTGGGTGCCGAAGACAAACGCAGCGAGAAAGTTGAACGCCGCGGCCCACACCACCGCCTGCATGGGCGTGAGAATGCGCGTGGACACGACGGTGGCGATGGAATTGGCGGCATCATGAAAGCCGTTGAGAAAATCAAACACCAGCGCGACGCAGATAACCAGGAGGATGAAGGTGAGCATCTTGAGCCCGAGCTGGAGACTGGGGCCTTGAGGTTAAAGTATGAAGAGCCCGCCTAGCCGTTTTTGAGCACGATGCGCTCGATCGTGTTGCCCACGTCTTCGCAGCCATCGATGGCGGTTTCGATGCGGTCGTAAAATTCCTTCCACTTCATGACCTCAATCGGATTGAGGTGGCTGCCGTTGTCGGTGGTGAACAGGCGTGAGACGGCGGCGTGATTGTTGTCGTCGCCCTCTTTTTCGAGTTTGCCGATGGCCTTGAGATCGGGTTGATAGTCTGCGAGTTTGCGGCTGGTGCGCAGCCGGTGCACTGCGGAATTGAGCGCAGCGACGGCGCGGACCAGCACATCAGTCTGCCGCTTGAAGTCGTCTTCGATCTCAGTAAAGTGGTAGAGCGTGAACCGCTTGGAGAGGAAATCGATGCTGTCCACGATATCATCGAGTTCTCCGACGAGGGCGTGGATGTCCTCGCGGTCAAAGGGCGTGATGAACGTGCGGTCCAAGCGATCCAGCGCGGTGTGGGCCAGCGAATCGGCAGCATGCTCCAGGTCGCGAATCTGCTGAATCTGCTTGTCCACGTGCGGGAACGAGTGGGCCATGGAGCGCAGTGCCTCGGCCGCCGCGACGACGTGGTCAGACAGACTGTCAAAAAGATCGAAGAACTTGGTGTCGCGGGGAAGCAGGTTGAACATGAAGCGTGCTATCGGGTTTGAGAAGCGGCCTGCGGGATTGTAAAGAGTTGTGCAGCCCGGTCCAGCGCACGGTCGAGGTGGATTGATCGAATTCTGTCGCAAATCATGCAGGGCGCAAGCGCGATCTGAACACAATCTGAACAGTCGATGGTGATGATTCCGACGTCTCCCTCACATCAACGGAAAGGACGCTCCATGCTCAAGACCAACACAGCGGCAGCCGCGATTGTGGCCGTCGCCGCGATCAGCGCAGCCGCGCTGACCGCACAGACAGCGCAGTTGAAGGGCTCCATCAAGATCGACGGTTCCTCGACCGTGGCCCCCATCACGACCGCCGTGGCAGAAGAATTCCGCGAAACCGCCCCGAACGTTCGCGTGACGGTCGGAATCTCGGGTACCGGCGGCGGATTCAAGCGATTCGCGGCGAACGACCTGGACATTTCCGACGCTTCGCGCCCGATTAAGAAGGAAGAAATGGAAGCGTGCAAGAAGACGAACGTCGAGTTCATCGAACTGCCGGTGGCGTTCGACGGCTTGTCGATTGTCGTGAACAAGAAGAACACTTGGGTTGAATACCTGACGATAGAAGACCTGCGAACGATCTTCAGCGCGGATCGCGCCGCGATGAATTGGAGCGATGTGCGGCCGGAGTGGCCCGCCAAGCCGATCAAGATTTTCTCGCCAGGCACTGATTCGGGCACGTTCGACTATTTCAAGGAAGAAGTCGTCGGAAAGGACGGCAAGATTCGCGGCGACATGTCGGTTTCCGAAGACGACAACGTGCTCGTGCGCGGAGTGGAAGGCGACGAGAATGCGATCGGGTTCTTCGGCTTTGCTTACTTCGTTGAGAACCAGAAACGTCTGAAAGTGGTGCCAATTGATTCAGGCAGCGGCGCAATCACGCCGACGCACCAGACCATCGAAGACGGCACGTACGCGCCATTCGGTCGCCCGCTGTTCATCTACGTGAACAAGACTTCGGCAGCGCGGCCGGAGGTGAAGACGTTCGTTGAATATTATCTCGTCAACGTTGGGAAACTGGCTGAGGAAGTCGGATACGTGAAGTTGCCGCAGGCCGTGATCGACAAGGCCAAGGCGAATTTCGAAAAGGCTCGCACGGGCACGCAGTTCACCAACGACAACGGCCAGAAGGTCTCAGGCCCGCTGGCGAAGGTGTACAACTGATTCAGAATCCATCCAACTCACTGTTGGTGTGTCGGAGCGGCGCGGAAACGCCCCGCTCCGATTTCCGTTAATCGCACTGAAGCGAAGTGAACTGTTCATGACGACGCTCTCGGTTCAGAACTCGCCGGTGATTTCAGGCACGATCCGGTTGAGGTCCACGCGCCGGCGCGATGCCTGGGAGCGTTGCGTGCGCACGTCGCTGGTGACCTGCGGCGGGCTGACGATGCTCACGACCGCTGCAATCATCATCGTGCTCGCGCGCGAAACGTGGAAGTTCTTCGAAAGTCCAGAAGTCAGCATTGTGGAATTCCTCACCGGCACGACGTGGAGTCCGCTGCTGGGGGCGGAAAAACACTTCGGAATCTGGCCCTTGGTCTGCGGCACGCTGCTCGTGACCGGCGTGGCCATGCTGTTTGCGTTGCCGTGCGGGTTGATCACGGCGATTTATCTCAGCGAGTACGCTCCACGAAGTCTTCGCGCCGTGTTGAAGCCGGTGCTGGAGATTCTCGCGGGCATTCCCACCGTCGTGTACGGATTCTTTGCGCTGGTTGTGTTCACGCCCGCGCTGCAAAAACTGCACAGCGGATTCGAGGTGTACAACGCGTTCAGCGCGGGAATTGCGGTCGGAATCATGTGCCTGCCGATCGTCTGTTCACTTGCCGAGGATGCGCTCCAGGCTGTGCCGCGAAGCCTGCGAGAAGGCGCGCACGCGGTGGGTGCGACAAAGTTCGATGTTTCGCTGAAGGTGGTGGTTCCCGCGGCGATGTCCGGCATCGTCGCGTCGTTCCTGCTGGCCATCGCCCGGGCCGTCGGCGAAACGATGATCGTGGCGCTTGCCGCAGGCGGCCTGGCGCACATGACCGCCGACCCGCGCCAGCCCACACAGACGATGACGGCGTACATGGTGCAGATCTTCCTGGGCGATGCATCGAATTTCGGGCCGGAGTACCTTTCCAGTTACGCGGTGGCCGCGGCGTTGTTCTTGATGACCTTCATCATCACGGTGATTGGGTATCGGGTGCGCGTTCGGTTCCGGGAGGCGTACGAATGAACACACCGGTCCAGTATCAACGACGGTCGGGCACGACCCGCGTGCTGAAGGACAAGATTTTTGTCCTGGTCTGCATTGCGGTCGCAGCCCTGTCCGTCATCGCGTTGATCGCGCTGCTGGGCTCGATTTTCAAGTTGGGCGTGAGCCATCTGGATTGGAGTTTCCTCAACAACGCGCCATCGCGAAGAGCGGCGAAAGCAGGAATCGGCCCGGCGCTGTGGGGGTCCGTGTGGGTGTGCTCGGTGTGCGCGCTGGTTGCCTTGCCGCTGGGTGTCGGCACCGCAATCTTTCTGGAAGAGTACAAGCCCAAGCGTTCGTTGATGCGGAAACTGCACGGGTTTGTGCAATTGAACATCACAAATCTCGCCGGCGTGCCATCGATTGTGTACGGCATTCTGGGATTGACAGTGTTCGTCCAGTTCTTCGGACTGCTGGGCAATCCAAACGATCCTTCCTTTGCGATCGGCACGAAAGACGACTGGTATTACGTGCAACTTCCATTCGGTCGCGGCGTGCTGGCGGGCGGCTTGACGTTGATGCTGGTTGTGCTGCCCGTGATCATCATCGCGGCGCAGGAAGCGCTGCGCGCAGTGCCGGATTCGCTGCGCGAAGGCGCGTTGGCCACCGGCGCAACGAAATGGCAGATGGTTTCGCGCATGACGCTTCCCGCGGCAATCCCGGGCATCATGACCGGGGCTATTCTCGCGATGAGTCGGGCGATTGGCGAGGCCGCGCCCATGCTCGTGATCGCTGGCATCGTGTACATCACCTTTACGCCAAGTCATCTCATGGATGAATTCACCGTGATGCCGCTGCAGATTTATGACTGGGCCGGCCGGCCTCAGGATGACTTTCACGCCGTGGCCGCCACGGGCATTCTCGTACTGCTGGCCGCGCTGCTGACATTCAATGCCGTCGCCGTGTTCATCCGCCAACGATTTCAGAAACCGCTTCAATGATTGTCCCTCAATCCGCCCAATCCGCCGCCGCGCGAACGTCACCGGCCAATTCCACGCTCCCCGAAAAGGAGATTGTCATCACAACGCAAGTGCCACGTTCATCGCACCAGCGCCCCAGTGAGGAAACGCCTCAGACCGCGCTTTCAGTGGGGCAGTTTTGCGCCTGGTACGGATCGTTTCAGGCCTTGCACGACATCGAATTGCAGATCCCCCACTGCCGCGTGACCTCGCTCATCGGCCCCAGCGGCTGCGGGAAGAGCACGTTTCTTCGATGGGTGAACCGGATGAACGACCTGATTCCAATCGCGCGAGCATCGGGCACGCTTGACCTGCATGGACTGGACCTGCTCGCCAAGCACGCCGATGTGGTTGATCTCCGCAGGCGCGTCGGGATGGTCTTTCAGAAACCCAATCCCTTTCCAAAAACGATTTACGACAACGTGGCGTTCGGTCCGCGTCTGCACTACAAGCTCCGTCGGCACGAAACGGATGAATTGGTGGAGCGAGCGCTGCGCGCCGCGGCGTTGTGGGACGAGGTGAAAGACCGTCTGCGCCATTCCGCGTTAGGATTGTCCGGCGGCCAGCAGCAGCGGCTATGCATCGCCCGCGCCATTGCTGTCGGCCCGGAGGTGTTGCTGATGGATGAACCATGCTCAGCACTCGACCCTAAATCAACGGCACGGGTGGAAGATCTCATCCGCGAACTGCGACAGCAGTACACTATTGTCATCGTCACGCACAACATGCAGCAGGCCGCCCGCGTTTCGGACATCACAGCGTTCTTCTACGAAGGCAAGCTCATTGAATCTGGCAAGACCGATGCAATCTTCACGAATCCCAAGAATCGCCAAACCGAAGATTACGTCACCGGCCGTTTCGGTTGATTCATCAAAATCTTTCTGCACCGACACCCCTCAAGCCTAGCACACGCAAATGCCTATCGACCTGATTCACGAACTCATTGAAGTCCGCCGAATGATCCTGACCATGTCATCGAGCGTGGAACGTCAGGTCCAGCGCGTGATCGCTTCATTGGAGCAGAAGGACATCGTCACGGCCCGCCTCGTGCAGGCTGGCGACAGCGAGATCAACGACCTTGAACTCGACATCGAGAACGAATGCCTGCGCATCTTCGCGTTGACGCATCCGGTCGCGGGCGACCTGCGATTCGTCATGGCTGTGCTGCGGATCAACAGCAACCTCGAGCGCATTGGCGACAAGGCCAAGACCATCGCGAAGCGCATCATTGATCTCACCGATTGCCAGCCGCTGTCCATGCCCGCGGCGTTGATCGAGATGGCGCATGAAGCGCGGAAGATGCTCTCCGATGCCCTGACTGCCTTGGCGAACGAGGACGCCGATCTGTGCCGGCATGTTCGCATGTCTGATGACCGGGTTGATGCGCTTCAGAAGGAACTGTTCAACTGGGCCCACAGCGAGATCCCGCGTCACGTCGAGTCCACTCACGCGGTGATCGATGTGCTTTCCATCAGCCGCGCGCTGGAGCGAATCGCAGATCTCAGCACGAACATCGCAGAGGACGTGATCTTCATCGTGGAAGGCTCCGTCGTGCGGCACCGCAAAGCGTGAACGTACGCCGCTCGGGCCCGCCGAAGAAGCGATATGGATGGCGTGGCGATTGAACATCACCTGAGCGATGGTGAATTGTCCTCACGCCTTGGCCGGCAGCACGAGCCGGAACTCGCTGCCCCGGCCGACTTCGCTTTGCACCTCAACGCGGCCGTTATGGACCAGCGCAATGTGTTTGACAATCGCCAGGCCCAGGCCGGTGCCACCCATCTCCCGGCTGCGCGCTCGATCCACGCGATAGAACCGCTCGAACAATCGAGGCAAATGCTCCCGCGCTATGCCCGGCCCATGATCAGCCACAGCGATCTCGATTTCTCCCGCCGCATTCAATCCCGCGCGCACCATGATCGTCGTCTTCGCTGGGCTGTACTTGATCGCATTGGACAGCAGGTTGCCAAGAGCCTGCTCGACGAGCTGGGCGTTCATCTCTGCGTTCAATTCGGCGTTTGCTGCAACGCGAATGGTGATCTCCTTCTGCGAGCGAGCCGGTTCGAACTGGGAGAGCACCGCCGCGATGATGTGCTTGAGAGGCGTCACTTCCTTCTGCAGCGTGGTCCGCACATCGGGTTGCTCCAGTCGCGCCAGTGCGAGCAGGTCCTCGATGATGAACGCGAGCCGCTCGGTATTGCGGTGGATGATGTTCAGAAATTTCGATGTCTGCTCCGCGTTGCCCACGCCGACTTCGATGAGGGTTTCGACATAACCCTTGATGTTGGTGATCGGCGTGCGCAGTTCGTGCGAAACATTGGCTGCGAAATCGCTGCGCAAGGCTTCGAGCCGGCGCAGACGGGTGACGTCGTTCAATAGAATCAAAAGCCCGGCCGGCTTGTCATCGCTGCTCCGCAGCGGCTCACCCACCGCGTGCACCGTCGGCGCGCCTTGGCCGACCAAGGCGAATTCCGAAGTCGTCGGGCGGGCTCCGCTTCGAGCCTGCGATACGAACCGGTTCAACTCCGGTTCCTGCACAGAATCCCGCAGCAGACGCCCCTTGGCGGCGTCTTCGCGAATGCCCAGCAACCGCTCGGCCGCCCGGTTGACGCTCAGCACACGCTCCTGCACGTCGAGCGCGATCATCGCGGTGCTCATCGATTCGTGAATGATGCGCTGCTCGCCTTGGCGGGCTTCCAGGAGTTGGATTCTTTCATCCTGTTGGGTGATGGTTCGGCCGGCGGCGGCGCTGGCGCGATCATGTTCCCGCCCGGTGTGCCGCAACAGCGCCGCAGTCATGATCACGCACGCGGCGCTCACGATCACGGCGATGACATGACCGCTCAGAGCCCACGCGATCGCACCCGCCGCAATCTGCGCGAGGATCAGGCCGGCTCCAAATCGCCACAGGAATGTTCGCGAGTTTGAATGCTGCATTCGTTACGCGGCGTGGACACGAAGGCATGCTGCAATCAACTGGCGATTACTCCTCGGGAACAAGCGCCATCTCGCTCAGCCGGTATCCCACGCCCCGCACGGTCTGAATCATACCGCCGATCTCGCCAAGTTTCCGGCGAAGGGCGGTGACGTGAACGTCAACTGTGCGGCTGGACAGCACCGTGCCCGCGCCATGCACG
>CAMPIL010000062.1 GCA_946886375.1 uncultured Phycisphaerales bacterium | reverse complement strand
CCACGCCTTGCACGTCGGCCTGGCCGCCCAGTTTGCCTTCGGTTCCCACTTCACGCGCCACGCGCGTCACTTCCGATGCGAAGGATGAAAGTTGGTCCACCATCGTGTTGACGGTGTTCTTAAGTTCCAGAATCTCGCCTTTCACATCGACGGTGATCTTGCGCGACAAGTCGCCTGCGGCCACGGCCTTGGTCACGTCGGCGATATTTCTCACCTGACCGGTGAGGTTGGACGCCATGAAGTTCACCGAGTCGGTGAGGTCCTTCCACGTGCCTGCCACGCCACGCACATCAGCCTGGCCGCCCAGTTTGCCTTCGGTACCCACTTCACGGGCCACGCGCGTCACTTCCGAGGCGAACGATGAAAGTTGGTCCACCATCGTATTGATGGTGTTCTTCAGTTCCAGAATCTCGCCTTTCACATCGACGGTGATCTTGCGCGAAAGGTCGCCAGCGGCGACTGCCTTGGTCACGTCGGCGATGTTGCGCACCTGCGAGGTGAGATTGCCCGCCATCAGATTCACGCTGTCGGTCAAATCCTTCCACGTGCCGGCCACATCGCGCACTTCCGCCTGTCCGCCAAGTTTGCCTTCGGTACCCACTTCGCGCGCCACGCGCGTCACTTCGGCGGCGAACGATCGCAACTGATCCACCATCGTGTTGATGGTGTCCTTCAGTTCCAGAATCTCGCCCTTCACGTCCACCGTGATCTTGCGTGAAAGGTCGCCGTTGGCGACTGCGGTGGTCACGTCGGCGATGTTGCGCACCTGGCCGGTGAGATTGCCTGCCATGGAGTTCACCGAGTCGGTGAGGTCCTTCCACGTTCCTGCCACGCCTTGCACGTCGGCCTGGCCGCCCAGTTTGCCTTCGGTTCCCACTTCACGAGCCACGCGCGTCACTTCCGATGCGAAGGATGAAAGTTGATCCACCATCGTGTTGATGGTGGCCTTCAGTTCCAGAATCTCGCCCTTCACGTCCACCGTGATCTTCTTGGACAGGTCGCCCTTTGCGACAGCCTTGGTCACCTGCGCGATGTTGCGCACCTGTGCGGTGAGATTGCCTGCCATGGAGTTCACCGAGTCGGTGAGGTCCTTCCACGTGCCTGCCACGCCACGCACATCAGCCTGGCCGCCCAGTTTGCCTTCGGTACCCACTTCACGCGCCACACGCGTCACTTCCGAGGCGAACGATGAAAGTTGATCCACCATCGTGTTGATGGTGTTCTTCAGTTCCAGAATCTCGCCTTTCACGTCGACGGTGATCTTGCGCGAAAGGTCGCCTGCCGCCACCGCCTTGGTCACGTCGGCGATGTTGCGCACCTGCGAGGTGAGATTGCCCGCCATCAGATTCACGCTGTCGGTCAAATCCTTCCACGTGCCGGCCACATCGCGCACTTCCGCCTGTCCGCCGAGTTTGCCCTCCGTACCCACTTCGCGCGCCACGCGCGTCACTTCTGATGCGAAGGAGTTGAGTTGGTCCACCATCGTGTTGATGGTGTCTTTCAGCTCCAGAATCTCGCCCTTCACATCCACGGTGATTTTCTTGGACAAGTCGCCGTTGGCCACGGCGGTGGTCACCTGCGCAATGTTGCGCACCTGCGCGGTCAAATTGCCCGCCATCAGGTTCACGCTGTCGGTCAAGTCCTTCCATGTGCCTGCCACGCCTTGCACGTCAGCCTGCCCGCCCAGTTTGCCTTCGGTTCCCACTTCACGCGCTACGCGCGTGACTTCCGATGCGAAGGATCGAAGTTGATCCACCATCGTGTTGATCGTGTTTTTCAGTTCAAGGAATTCGCCCTTCACATCGACGGTGATCTTCTTGGACAGGTCGCCTTTGGCGACAGCGGTAGTCACGTCGGCGATGTTGCGCACCTGGCCGGTCAGGTTGCCTGCCATGGAGTTCACCGAGTCGGTGAGGTCCTTCCACGTGCCTGCCACGCCCTTCACTTTCGCCTGTCCGCCGAGTTTGCCTTCGGTACCCACTTCGCGGGCCACGCGCGTGACTTCGGCCGCAAACGATCCGAGTTGCTGCACCATCTTGTTGATGGTCTTGGCGGTGCGGAGAAACTCGCCCTGGAGCGGACGGTCATCGATTTCCAGCGCCATGGTCTGCGACAAGTCGCCCTGCGCGACGGCGCCGATCACGCGCGCTGTTTCGCTGGTGGGGTGAACCAGATCGTCAATGAGTTCGTTGACGGATTGCAGCGAATCGCCCCAGAACCCGCGCACGTCGCCCAGCGATCCGCGCTCGCTCAGGCGTCCCTGTTTGCCCACCACCCGGCTCAGCCGCGACAACTCCGCGGTCATGCGCTCGTTTCGCTCGGCTATTTCATTGAACACATCGGCGATGCGGCCAGCAACGCCCGTCCATTCAATGGGCAGTCGCACCGTCGCATTGCCGTTTCGCAATGCCCCGAGCGCCTCCAACAGCGCTGTCAGTTGAATGTTGCTTGCATGGCCTTTCTCGACGGCGGCTTCTTCGGCGATGAGATGCATTGAGAGACCTGGTTTTGCGGGGTGATCGGAGGAGAGTTCCAGCAGAGCACGCACAGCAGCCTATTCCCTATGAGGCGGGTTCCCATTGGGCGAAGTTCCTATTCCCATCTGTTGGAGATTCGTTCAGGCGGCTGATCAACCGGAGACCGCATGCGGACGCTTGAGCCCGCCCAAGGCCAGTCCAAATATAAACGCCGCGCACCCCGGGCGCGTGTTCCTGAAGGCGGCGATCAGGATGAGCCGCCTGAACTGTTGCGCGCCATCATTCTCTTGGTGTATTGAGTGATGCGGCCGTCGACGCCTTCTCATAGAGACGGATGCGCTCTTCCATTTCGCCTCGGAATTGCTCGCCCTTGGGCGGCAGCAGGCGCAGGGCTTCGCGCTGACTGTTCAATGCCTCGGCGGAACGGCCCTTGAGGTGCTGGGCCGAAGCGAGCGTGTCAAGGAACATCCACAGGTTGCTGCCGCCCGCCGCACGTTCCATTTCGCAGGCGCGCGCGGCTATTGCCAGGGCCGCATCCAAGTCACGCAACTCGGCCGGCTCGACGTGCAGCACCGTCCAGGCGAGATTGTTCAATTCCATGGCAGGCACATCGTCTCGTGCCGCGGCCGCCCGCGCGGATTCAATGATGCCTTCCAGCGTTTTGCGCGCACTCGACGGCCAGCCCTGAGATTCGTAGATGCTCGCCAATTGACTCACGATCGTCAGCACGTTGGGATGCCCGTCTCCCAGCGCGCTTCGCATGCCCCGGTAGGCTGCGCTGTACGCGGCCTCCGCCTCGGCGCCCGTTCCCTTGCTCAGCAGAATCAGTCCGAGATTCGCCAGCGCCGAAAGCGTTTCGATGTGACTCTCGCCCATGACGCGCGTGCGAGCCTCCACCACGCGGCGCATCGTGCGCTCGGCTTCATCCAGTTTGCCTTGATTCATTTGCAGCATCGCCAGGCTGTGCATCGCGATCAGCGTGCCTGTCTTCTCGGCGCCTTGCGCGCGCTCCCAACCGGCAATCGCCTCTCGCAGCAGCGGCTCTGCTTGATCCAATTTGCCCACTTCCGCGAGCAAATCCGCGAGGTTCACCAGCGCGCCCAGCGTGTGCGGGTGGTTGGGGCCGCGCGCCTTGTTCTGACCTTCGTACACCCGCCGATGCATTTCCAGCGCTTCATCGTTCGCACCTCGCCGCGCGTATAGGACCGCGAGATTGCTCATGGCGCCCAGCGTGAAGGCGTTGTCTGCGCCAAACGTGCGGCTCATTCCGGCGACGGCCTCGCGCAGGATTTCTTCTGCCTCGCGGTGACGGCCCTGCTCCATGCGCAAGCCGCCAAGATTCGCCAGCGCACGCAGCGTGTCCTTGTGCTCCGCCCCAAGCGACTTGCGGCGAATCTCCACCACCGCGGGCAAATGGTTCTCTGCGTCATCCAACCGGCCCAGCGACCAGTACGAAATTCCCAGCGCGTGCCGCAGGCGCGCTTCCACGACCGGCCGGTCGGCAAACGCGGTTTCCAGGTCTTTGGAGGAATCATCCAGCACCTGTCGCACCGTGACATCGCGGCCGGCCTCATCGGGATCAACCGATTCAATCATGTGCGTGAGAAACTCTGTCACGGCTTCTGACTCATCGCGGGCCTGCTGGGCCTGCTTCGCCTCGCGCACCGCCTTGGCCAGGCCGTAACTCGTGCCGATCACGCCTGCGACCAGCGTCACCAGCAGCAGCGATCCCGCCGTCACCGCCATGCGATGCCTGCGCACGAACTTGGCGGCCCGGTACGCCGCGCTTGGCGGACCGGCCAGCACCGGTTCGTTCTTGAGATAGCGATCCAAGTCTTCGGCGAGCGCGGCGGCCGAGTCGTAGCGGCGCGATCGCTCCTTCTCCAGGCATTTCAGCACGATCCAATCCAACTCGCCGCGCACGCGCTTCATCGCGGTGGGCGGATCGATCCCATGCATCGCCGCTGATTGACCCGCACGAGCCAAGTCGCTCAGCCGCTGACTGGGCGCGGGCGGATGGACCTGCTCAATCGTGCGCTCCAACGCCGTGAATCCTTCAGACCGCTGTGCCCGAAGATCGACGGGCGTCACGCCCGTGAGCAACTCGTACAGGATCGCGCCCAGCGCGAAAATGTCGGCACGCGTGTCCACATCGGCTGATCCACGCGCCTGCTCGGGCGACATGTACTCCGGCGTGCCGATCATCTGCCCCATTTCGGTATACACCGTGCTCTCGCTCAACCGCTGGTGCAGCGCCTTCGCCACGCCGAAGTCGATCACCTTCGGCAGCGGCGTGCCGTCAACAGTGGACACGAGAATGTTCGATGGTTTCAGATCGCGATGCAGAACGCCTTTCATGTGCGCGTGCTGGACCGCGCTGCACACCTGGATCATCAGCCGCACGCGATCTTCGATGTCGATGCGCTCCAGTTCGCAGAAGCGCGTGATCGGCTCGCCGCGCACCAGTTCCATCACGAAGTATGGCCGGCCTTGCGGCGTGACGCCGCCGTCGAACACTTTCGCCAGCGAGGGGTGATCCATCAGCGCCAGCGCCTGCCGCTCAGCCTCGAACCGCGCCACGACAGAGCGCGAATCCATCCCGGGCTTGATGAGTTTCAGCGCGACGCGGCGGCGCACCGGCGCGGTTTGCTCGGCCAGGTACACGCTGCCGAACCCGCCTTCGCCCAGCAGGTTGATGACCTTGTACGGTCCAATCGATGTCCCCGGCGGTTCGTGGGCCACGTACGATTGGCGCGGCGGGATAAGGCGATCGGCAGTGGCGTCGTTTTCGTGAGTCACGGCGGGCACAGTATAGACCAGCCCCGAAACGCCGAGACTCACACTTCGCGCCCAAGTTCCTCAGCCACCACCCGCCAGCGCGGCTCGGCTTCACAACAGCAGATGGGATCATCACACTCCGTAATCCCCTCGTGAATGGAAGCTCGCTGGCGTGGCGATGTGTGAGCGCACGCGACACGCTGCTGGCGGTCGCGGTCCGCATCCCCTCGTCCGTCGCGCTTGTTCTGTTCGCTCTCAGCCATGATGTTTGATTCTAGGTGGAGCCGCCAGCAATACCACGCACGCTCAATGCGTTGATTGATGAACCAGTCGGATCCGTTCGCGTAGCAACGGTCGATCTTCGCTTCTTAACAGGAATCCTCATGTCGCCAGATCGATTCAACCTCGTGATGGGAGTCGCAATTGCTCTGGATGCACTGGTGGCCGGCGCGGCGTTGTGGTTGGTGCGAGAGAAGGCCGCCCAACGCGCGGTCATTACCCTGCCGCGCTTGATGATGGCGGTGATCGCCGCGGGGCTGATTTTCGTCATCAAATCGCGCGTGCTGGTCGATCTCGGCATAGATGTTTTTGGCTTGATCTACGCTGCGTACATCGACCTGGTGATCGTCGTGCCGTTGATCGCAATGGCGATGCTTGTCATTGAAAGGAGTTGGCGCGGGGGTGAGCCGAACCCGAGATTTCGATTGACGCGCGCGGTGCGAGCGGTTTCAGTGCTGAGCATGATCCTCATGCCGCTCGCGGGCATCTATGCCACGCACATCGAGCCGTTCAGGTTGAAGTTGGAGCAGGCGACGGTCCCGGTGTCTGCTCACCGCGCGGGCGCGGAAACTATTCGCATCGGCGTGCTGGCTGATCTGCAGACTTCCAATGTCTCGGACCATGAGCGCAACGCCGTGGCACGGCTCATGGCAGAATCGCCTGACATCATTCTCATCCCAGGCGACCTGCTCCAGGCTGGCTCAGAGAACTACGAGCAGCAGTTGGCGGCAGTGCGTGAAATCCTCGGCACGCTCCACGCTCCTGGCGGAGTGTACTTTGCGCCCGGTGACTGCGAAGCATTCGGCGACGGACGCGATCTTGTGCATGGGCTGCCAATTGTTCACCTCCACAACAAGATTGCGCGATTCAAACTCCGCGATCGTTCCATTGCGATTGGTGGCTTGGAATTGGATTGCAAATCTCACGAAGCGCTGCAGACAATCAAGCGACTTGAAAATGATCCCACAGAGGATGAGATTCGAATTCTGATGAGCCACAGGCCGGATTCCGCATTGGCGCTGACGCCGCATTCACGGATTGACCTGATCGTCGCGGGCCATACGCACGGCGGGCAGGTTCAGATTCCGTTCATCGGCCCGCTCATCACGTTTTCCAAAGTGCCTCGCAGCATCGCCGCGGGCGGGTTGCACGAGATGAACGGCAACCTGATGTATGTCAGTCGCGGCCTGGGATGGGAGCACGGCCAAGCCCCGCGCATTCGCTTTCTCTGCCCGCCGGAGATTTCGATGTTGACGCTGACGGCAAACTGATGACGAGTGACTGCATTCGGGCGTTTCACGCAGTGTTGAAACATCGGCAATGTTCAGCGCCAGCGGACGAACGATGAGTTCTCTCTTGCGCTGCGGTGGCGACGCCACGCTCCGCGCGCGCCGGCCGGGCCGCAGAGCGACCCGGCGGCGCGGTGATCCGACAGTAGCGCGCACGGCGATGGCCCATTACGGCGTGCACGCTGTCGCATCGTAATTCTGGCCCGAATCAATCCGCAGGTTGCCGGGGTTGTGTGGCACGGTGACATCCGCACTGCATTGACCGACGTTGCCGCAGGTATCCGTCGCGGTGATGGTGATGCGATAGACACGGCCGTTGCTGCCGCCGGAGCGTTCAACGCGCAGCCGAATGACGCCGTCCAGGCCGATGGTCGCATCGGGGCAATGCACCGCCCCGCCCGCTCCGGATGCCGCCATCGGGTCTTCATCGCTTGTGACGGTGACGTTGATGAGGGGCTTGGAATCGCACGAGTCGGTGACCTGGCTGGTCCAGCCGACATCGATCATCGCGTGATTGGGCGACCACATTGAACTGACCTGCACAGAGCAGGTGACATTGGGCGGCGTGGTGTCCACGACGGTGACCGATGACACTGCGAAATCGCTGTTGCCGCACTCATCGGTGCCGGTGAAGATCACGACCGTGACCTGCCCGCCATTGCACCCGACAGGAAACAGGGCGGGCGCGTTGTGGGTCAGCATTGCATCGCTGCATTCATCGACCGCACTGGCTGCGGCCAGCCACGCCTGAATCTGCGGATCGTTAATTGAAACGCCGCCGGGCGAATTGCACTCGACGATGATCGGATCGGGAACGGTGATGACCGGCGGGTCGGCATCGACAATGGAAATGGTCTGCTGACACGTGGCAATGTTGCCCGCGGCGTCGGTCGCGCTCCACGTTCGCTGAATGCTGCTGATGGTTACACCGGGCGGACAGTCGCCGGCGATGGGAAGATCGACGTAGGAAATCTCCGGATCAGGATCGCAGTTGTCCGTTGCGGTGGCTTCGCCGGTGTTGGATGGGTCGGTCGAATCGTTGCAACCGATCTGAATATCGGAGGGGCAAGTAATGTCCGGATTGGTGAGGTCGCCGCCGCCTTCAACATCGCGATCGTAGAACGTGTCGAGTTGGCCGCCGCTGCATGCGTTGTCAGCCCAGACAAAGTGCGCTGTGCATCCGCCGTAGGCGATGCCGTTGTATTCGCCAATGCGGATCGTGATGGCGGAGCCGCAGCATGAATCGCCGGGTCCGCAGCAGCAGAAGCGGCACGAGGTGGAAGCCTGCGGATCCAGCCGCCCATCGTTGATGTCGATTTCCGGCTGCCAGTTGATCCCGCCGTCGAAACTGTACGTCGCAAACAGATCGAGATCGAAATTGCCGTCGTTGTCGGCGTCGGCGAAGGCGCGGTTGTCGTAATACGACACGGCGATGGCGCCGGTGGTGGGATCAATGGCCCCGCAAGGCATGACCTGGAACGATCCCGCCACGCCGGTGTCGACGCGCGTCGGGGCATTCCAGTTCGCGCCGAAATCGGTTGATCCAACAATGAACACGTCGGCGGCATCGCCAGCATCGACGTTGTTGTCCGGGTCATCGTTCGCCACCACAAACACGCGGCCGTTGACGTTGGGGTCCGGCAAAATCCACGGCTGGGATGACCCTTGCAGCCAGAACGTCGCGCCCGGAATCACGCCATTGGCAAGGTGCTGCACGTTCCAGGTCATGTCGGCTTGTCCCGCCGGATAAGGAAACGTGCGCGGATTGAAGTTCACGCCGCCATCGGATGAATGATGCAGCACAATCTGGCCGCTCACGCCATCCGGCACGCGCAGGCTGGCTTCGAGGAACGTCGGCTGCGAGTGATACGCGACGTACACGTCGCCGCCGGGACCGACCGCGATGTGCGGCGGCCAGCAGCGCGGCCCTTCATCGGCAACGGTCAGCACGCGCCCTGCCTGCCAGGTTTGCCCTTGATCGGTCGAATAGGTGTACACAATTTGCCACGACGCAGGCGTGAGATCGGCCCACACCACGTGCAGGCGATTGGTGAACGGACTGCCAGCGAAGAAATCCGCAGCAAGCCATTCCTTATCGGCGTTGTTGGGCGCTGCGAAGCCGGCTCCCGCCGTCACGCTCACCGGCCACGCGATGCCCGGGATGGGGATGAACGTGTTGCCGGAGCGCTGATAGCCGGAAATGAACACTTCACGTCCGGGATTGGTGGAGTTGCCGCAGTTCTCACCGGGGTTTGGTGGCGGCGAACCGAGGTAGGTGATGAACAGGCGGCCTTGACTGTCAAAGGTCAGCGATGGATCTCCGCCTGCGCACCAGTTTGCAGGCACGGTGGCGGTGATGGGCGCGATGAACGTGACGCCGCCATCCAGTGAAATCTGCATGGTGAGGAATTGGGCCGCGACGACGACGTTTGGATCATTGGGATCGACGGCGATGGTCGGCTCCCAACTCATGCCGAGGCATGTGTCGGCAACGGGCGCCAGGGCGGTCAGGGTTTCCGTGCGAGGCGGAGGCGGAACGAATGGATTTCGCCGCAGGTCCGGGTCGAAGAAAGGAATGGTCGTGATCGCTGTGATCGGCGTGTTTTTCTTGTCCTGAGCCCAGACGTACAGGACCAGGCCGCTGACCACCACCGCAGCAAATGCGATAAATCGGGCGTTTCTCATTGTTCTTCCTCCACCTTGGACTCGACAATGTTTTCGAACCGCGAGAGCCGCAGCATCAGGCCATCAGAGAGCCGGCAGCGTGCACCCTAAGACTTTTGGCCCGAATGTCAACGCAAAACACCGGCCAAATTCGAAATTTATCAATCAGTGATTCCGCAGAGGCGCTTTGGGCAATCCCGCATCGCCGAATCACCCTGCACGCACACCACGGAACGAGTTGCGATTGTGGCTTTGAGAGCAAAGTGCAAGTCCTCAAGGGACTTACGTTCTCTCCGCAAGAATCGCTCAGCAGCTGCGCCGGATCGGTTCTCTTAGATTGCTGTGCTAGGTTGATGCCAAAGGCTCGGCTTGCTCGGAAATAAATCTTTCGCAATTGTGCGGGGTGCGGTAGCATTTACGTTGTTTCGGCGCGTCCGCGCGATGCCCAACGCGACGAAGAGTGGAGGGCGGAAGTTCTGGGAGGCATTCAATATGAGACGTGACCGGTGGGCTTCACGGATGAAGACTGCGCTGATGAACGGACTGCGGTCGCTCGCGGCTCCGCTGCACCTCGCGCCGTCCACCACGACTGGTCGCTTTCATGGCAGCCTGTTCCGCAAGATCGCCGGCGCCACGCCCGATCTGCTCTACGTCTATGACTTCGAAGAGCATCGGGTCGTTTATGTCAACGATCGCACGATGCACATGTTGGGTCGGACGCCAGAGGAAATCCTCGATATGCGCGATGGAAGCATCCTCGCGCTGCTGCACCCCGGTGATGCTGGGGATCGCCGCGACCCGCAACTGCTGTACGACGAATTGCCAGAGGGCAAAGCACGCGAGTTTGAAATACGCATGCGGCACGCCGACGGCACCTATCGCTGGATGCAGGGCCGCGGCGTGGTGTTCTCACGCACGCCCGAAGGCCGCGCCAAGCAAACCCTGGGCCTCGTGCGCGACATCACCGACCAGAAAAACATCTCTCTGGCCGTCAAGGATTCTCAGGAACTTCTGGCCGCGACGATCGATGCGCTGTCAGCCCATATCGCGATGATCGACCAGCGGGCGACCATCATTGCAGTGAATCAAGCATGGAGATCGTTTGCTCGCGCCAACGGCTTCAAATTCGAGCACTATGGCGTCGGCATGAACTACATCGATGTGTGCACCGTTGCGCGCGGACAAGGCGCCGATCATGCGCGGCTGGCGGCGCAGAAAATCGGATCGGTGCTGACTGGAGAAAAACCAAGCGCATACTTGGAGTATGAATGTCACGGCCCTTATGAGGAGCGATGGTTCCAGATGCGCGTGCAGCCGTTTCGCTATCGCGGCGAGTTGCAGGCTGTCATCGCGCATGAGAATGTCACTGAATTGAAGCGCGCCGAACAGGCGCTCGCACGCCACCACGACCAACTGATGCAGACCGTCACCGAGCAGTCTTCGGAGTTGGAGCAGACCAGTCAGGCGCTTCAGCAGTCGGCGCACATGGCCGCCTTGGGCACGCTCTCGGCGGGGCTTGGGCATGACATCGGCAATCTGCTCCTGCCGCTGCGCAACCGCCTGGAGTCGCTTCGATCCAAAGAGATCGCGAAGGAAGTGCAGGATGATCTCGACGTCATGCGCGAGTCGGCGAAGTACCTTCAGCAACTTTCGCAGGGATTGCGCCTGCTGGCGCTGGATCCTACCAGCACAGGCGCGGAGCCTGTCACCAGGCTTGACGACTGGTGGAAGGGGATTGAGCCGTTCCTGAAGCACGCGGTGCCGCGCCACGTCAAGATCACCCATCGCATCCATGAAACAGTGACGCAAGTGAGGATGCCGCGGCATCTGCTCACGCAGGCGATATTCAACCTCGTGCATAACGCGGGCAAAGCCATGCGCGAGAAGGGCGACCTGGTGGTGATCTGGGCCGAGCCTGCTTCGAAGCCGCGTTTCGTCCGCGTGGGCGTGACTGACAACGGCCCGGGCATGACCGAGGAAGTCAGGCAGCATTGCCTGGAACCGTTCTTCACCACTCAACCGCAAGGCGAGCAGACCGGCCTGGGACTGACGCTGGTGCGGGTGATCGTGCAACGGGCCGGCGGATCGATGGAAGTTCATTCAGAACTGGGCAAGGGAACGACGATGGTGCTTTTTCTGCCAAGCAGCGCCGGGCACGCGTGACGGAGCGCATCGACGCCGATGTTGCATTCTTCATTGAGCGCGGCCCGCTCGCTTCGCCGCGACTGGCGTGGCCTTGTACATCGGCAGGTAGCGGTAGTACACCTCAAGGCTGAGCGTGCACAGCGCGGTTTGATAGACTCGCCCTCCCACTTTGGACCAGTTATCGCGCGGATCCCAACTGCCGGCGAGCGCACCGCTGGTGTGCTGATGCTCCAGCAACTGATCGGTGAGCGTCGCGTTCCATTGCTCCCACGCTTGACCCTGGTGCTGGAACATGGCAAGCGTGGCGTAATACCAGTAATAACTGCTCGTTTCGCCCCGCCAGCGCGGCAGATGCTGGAGCAGGTAGTCAGCCGAATCTCGCATGCGCGGCACACCAGGCGCAAGCCCCAGCAACTGCTGCACGAACATGGCCTCGGCCGTCATGGAGGGCGAATGACGCTGACCGGGCTGATAGGCGTACAGCCCCGGACGCGCCTGCGTGCTGACTGAATCAAGCCAGGTGCGCGCCATCTCGAAGTATGCCTGCGGCACGTTCAGGCCGCCGCGCTGGGCGCTGGACATCGCCATCACCTGCCAGCCAAGCACGGAAGTGTCGCCGAACTGCCCCGGTTCATATCGCCAGCCGCCTGCGCGCAGGTTGACAGGCGAGCAAATGAATGCGATTGCATTCTCCACCGGCTGACGCAGGGATTCATCGCGCGTCATGCCCCATGTTTCCGACAGCGCAATGGATGCAATGCCGTGGCTGTACATGGTTTCGCCGGCGCGCAGATCGCCATCCGGTTTCTGCTGCGCAATCAGCCACGCGACCGCGCGGCTCACGGCTTCGCGATACGGACCGTCCTTGAAATGGGTGTGATCGGCGGCGAGGAAGCACATCAACGCCAGCGCGGTGGTGGCCACGTCGGTGTCAAATTTCGCCCGGCCGCCACAGTCGCCGCAGCGGTCATCGAAATCGCGCGCTGCCCAGCGGCCATCGCGACCCTGATGGGCTGCAAGCCACTTCAGCGCGAGTTCCACCGCCCGCTCGGTCGCCGGAGTGCCGCCCATTTCGCGCACCAGTTGCTCGCGCACCTCCGGTGCCCTCTGCGAGTATTGATCCACAGGCGGCGCGGTTTCATTGGGGATGGGAATCTCGACCGCCGCTCCAAGGGGAACCGCTGCAGGCTGGCTCGGTCGAACGGTCCAACTTCGCGATGCATCAGTCGCCAGAGATGCGGTTGCCGATGCAGGCATCGAATCAAGTTCAACGAGTGATGCGCTGTTGGATTCACCCTGCCCCGCCGCGGGCGGCACGTGCACGGGTTGAAAC
>CAMPIL010000061.1 GCA_946886375.1 uncultured Phycisphaerales bacterium | reverse complement strand
GCTCTCCCCCCACGCTCCTTGCGGGGCGGCCGGGCTTGCGCCCGTCCAGGACATGCGAAATGCAGTCGCCGCTTCAACATCGCGCGGTGCGCGGAACGCGCTGCGCGGCGCGTCCTGCGCATCAACCCAATGCTGCCGCCATCATCACTGTTGTTCCGAATCAATCGCCTTCTGCAGAACATCGCGAGCCATTTCGATGTTCGGGACCGGATCATCGTCGCCGATGTATTCGATCGCCAGCGTGTTGAGGAATCCGACGCTGCGGATCGCGGTGACGCACTTGGCGAGATCGTATCCTTTGTGCGCGCCTTTCTTGGTGAACCCTTCAACGGTGGCGTGAATGGCGCCGGCGTAGGGCGCAAGTTTGCGCAGGCCTTCGGTCGGGTCGCCCTGCCCCGCGGCGGCCGCGGCTCCGAAACTCGGCAGCGATCCGATCCTGAATCCGCCGATGCGCTTGATGAGGCTCGTCAACTGCTCGCTGCTTTGCGTCAGCCCCGGCCAGGGCGCCAGAAGGATGTTGAGTTCAAGCCGCTCGACCTGCTGCATGAGCGATTTGATTTCATCCGCCACGATGTCAAAGGCATCCGGCGTGTCGGGGGCCTCGCAGTGCAGCGCGATGCCGCCGCAGCCCAGCCGATTGGCCGCCACGCCCAGACGGCGCACGCGCTCGACAGCCTGCTGCCGCGTGCCTGGATCTTCATCTGCAAAGCGCAGCGGCCTGTCTTCCACCAGCACCAGACACGGGCAGGCGGCTTTGTCGGCCCGGTCGCGCAGATTATCCAGATCCTCCAGGCTCCAACCCGACAGCGTTGATGCGGAGAGATTCAGGCCGTGCAGGCCCAGGTTCTTGATCGTGAAACTGGGAAGGTCGAGCATCGTCAGCCCGCCGCTGCCGTTGCGGCTGAGGTGATGGCGCAGCGATCCGGAAGATAAGGTCAGGAGCATTGTCATCGAGGCTGCATTGTCCCGTGGAAACCAACGAGTTTACCGCTACGATCGATGACGCCGCAAGCCCGCGAGGAAACCCCGGGAGAAACCCGGATGAACTTTCCGCGCCGCCCAGACAGAAGAAAACGCCGACCGTGAGGGCCGACGTTTTCCGGAGGGGAGAAAGATCCAAAATCAGGACCTCAAGCATGAACCTGAAGTCAGGCAAATCATAGCGAAATCCACATCAAAGGCAAAGGGAAACCCGGCACATTTTGCCTATCTTTCCACCCCGTTTGTGTCAAGTCCTTGTGACTGCTTGGGTTCCGATCAAAATTTATTCGCGAATCTGGCCGGGTGAACGCCCCTTCTGGGCCGGTTTTGCCCGCCGGTTGCTGGTCTTTTGAGCCGGGCTATTATGTCCGCTCCCATCCACCCCAGGAGCGACTTGGCCCATGTCCAACTGCAGTGACTGCCGTTTTTCCGAATCGCATGAATGGTTCCGAGTGAGCGGCGATGTCGTCACCATGGGCATCACCAAGTATGCCGCCAACGAACTCACCGATATCACTTACGCCGAGATGAAGCCCGCTGGAACCAAACTGAATCCGGGCGCATCCATCGGCGAAGTTGAATCCGTCAAGACTACCAGCGACATCTACACCGCTGTTGGCGGGACGATTCTCGAAGTCAACAAGGCCGTCAGCGACGATCCATCGCTGCTCAACAGCGATCCATACGACAAGGGCTGGCTGGTCAAGATCAAGACCGCTGACGCCTCGCCGATTTCCAAGTTGATGGATCAGGCGACCTATGATCGCAAACATCCGGCGGATTGAGTTTGCGAACACGCCGGCGACAAGGTGCGAATGAAGAGCATGGATGGACACCTCTCGACCGGCCGCACCGCGGTCGACCTGATCGCGACCGCTCCGCTAGAGGAAACGGCCGGCTCGACCATCCGCCTGGCTGGCGTCACCAAAACCTACAAGAACTCCGAGCGCAGCGTGCATGCCCTGCGCGGCGTTGATCTGCAGATCAACGAGCCGGGCTTCTACGCCATCATGGGACCATCCGGCAGCGGCAAGAGCACGCTGCTGCACCTGCTCGCCGCGCTGGACCGGCCTGATGCGGGGACGATCGAGATCGACGGCAGCCGGGTGGATGTGATGTCTGAATCGCAACTCACGCTCTTTCGACGCCGCCGCATCGGCATCGTCTTTCAACAGTTCAACCTCATCTCCACGCTCAGCGCACTGGAGAACGTGACGTTGCCTGCAATGCTCGACGGCGTGCCGGTGGCTGAACGGCATGAGCGCGGCATGGACCTGCTGGACGCGCTTGGACTGCGCGACCGGGCCGACCACCGGCCAGATGCGCTGTCCGGCGGCGAACAGCAGCGCGTCGCCATTGCGCGGGCACTGTTCTTCGAACCAGCCGTGCTGCTGGCCGATGAGCCGACGGGCAATCTGGATTCCGCCACCAGCGAAAATCTCTGGAAACTGCTGCAGGACCTGGCCGATCAGCGGCGATTGACGGCGCTGATGGTGACGCACGAGCCCAGCGCGGCGGCGCACTGCCGGCGGGTCTTCGTGATCCGGGACGGACTGATCGAAAAAACCTTTGACGTGGATGGCATCGATGCTGCCGAGTTGGCGACTCGCGCTCAACACACTCGCCGGTAAGCCCGGCCGATCCGCGCTGATGGTCGGCGCGGTGGCGCTGGCGGCCAGCCTGGTGGTCGCGGTGTCCTGCGCCATTGCGTCCATGCAGGCCAGCACTGAATTGGCGATCACGCGGTTCATCGGCGCGGCCGACGCGCGCATCATTCACCAGGGCAACGGCCGATTCGATGATGAACTGCTCAAGACCGTGCGCGCCTGGCCCGAAGTCGCCCTGGCCACGGGCCGCCTTGCCGCATCACTCACGCTCGTGCATGCCGACGGCCGTCACGATCCGAGCACCGGCGAACTGCTGCGCATGACGCCGTCTGCGATTGGCGTGGACTTTGAACTGGAGCCGCGCTTTCGTCCCAAGCAACTCACCGCCGGCGCGATGCCGGCACAGCCGGATGAAATCCTCATCGATCCGCCGACCGCTGAAAAACTCCAGGCGAGCATCGGCGATGTGCTTGAGGTGCAGCAATTCGGCGAGCCGGTTCAACTGAAGGTGGCGGGAATCTACGACCGCCCCCGGCTGGGCGCGGTGCAGCGTCCGCTGATTGAGGTCGATCGCCGCACGCTTGCCGACATTTCCGCGCGACCCGGGCAATTAACCTCCATGTCAATCATGGTGAAGGACGGCGTGGACGTGGAGGATTTCTGCCGTCGGCATCAACCGCAGTTGCCGCAAATCCTCGCGCTTGAGCCGGCCGAGATGGTCAGCAGCGGATTTGATCGGCAGGTGGATGCGAGCCGTCTGGGATTCATCGTCGCCTCCACCATCACGTTCATCTGCGCTTCGTTCATCATCGTCACGGCGTTGACGACCTCCATCACCGAGCGGCAGCGCGAAATGGCGGTCACGCGCTGCATCGGCGCAAGCCGCGGGCAACTTTTCGGCAGCCAGCTGCTCGCCGGGCTGACGCTCTCGGCCGCCGGCGCGATCCTTGGCATTCCGCTGGGCATTGCGCTCACGGGCATTCTCATCTGGAGATTCCAGGAATTTCTGCCGGCGGGACTCCACGTTCATCCCCTGGGATTGCAACTGGCGGCGATCGGTTCGCTGGGCGCGGGCCTGCTTGGAGCGGCGTACCCCGCGTACCTGGCGAGCCATGTTTCGCCTCTGCAGGCGATGAGCGTTCGGGCTCGACCGCCAAGGCGTTCAAGCATCATCTGGTGCGCAACAATCGGACTTGGTTTCATCGGCCTGCAACTGGCGCTGCTGCTTGGCGGCGATGCGTCTTCGCGATTCGTTGCGTACGTCTATGGCGGCCTGCCGAGCCTGCTCATCGGCTATTTCGTGCTGGCCGTTCCCGTGTTGTGCGTGGTCACGGTTGTGCTCAGCGGGTTGTTCTCCGCATGGCTGGGTTTGCCGCGCGGCATGCTTCGGCGTTCGATCCTGGCGACGCCGATCCGTCACGGCTTCACGGCAGGTTCGCTGATGGTGGGCGTGGCGATCCTGGTCAGCACGTGGTCCACGATGACCTCGCTGATGCATGACTGGATCGGCAACATCAAGTTCGCAGATGGATTCGCCTACCGCACCACGGGGATTTCTCCGCAGGAGCAGCAGGCTATCGCCAACCTGCCGTTTGTCACCGCGGCGTGTCCCATCAGTTATCTTCCGCTGCGGGTGTACGACCGGCAGATTTTCGGCGTGCGCGGCCTCGCGCCGCCCAACGTCACGTGCATGGGATTTGATCCGGATGTTTTCTTCTCGATCAATTCCGTGCAATGGGTGGCCGGCGATCCGGACGTCGCCATCGCGCGATTGAAAGACGGAACCGGATTGATCGTCGCCGATCGATTTCTCACGACGCAGAAGGTGAACGTCGGCGATCATCTGACGCTGGGCGTGGGTCGCGTCAGGCAGGACTTCGAGATCGTCGGCGCGGTCAATTCCGCTGGCTTGGACATCGCCACGCAATCCTTCGGCATTCGCAGCCAGTACATGGAGTATTCGATCAGTTGCGTGTTCATGGACAATCGCGTGGTGCAGGAGACGTTTGACAACCGCGATGCGCACCTGATGCAGTTGAACCTGACGCCGGACGTGACCGACAAGCAGGCGATCGATCGGATCGCGGAGGTTGCGCCGGGCGTGCAGTTCAACAGCGGGCGATGGATTGTCGAGACCATCAACGAGGTGGCGGGCGCGGCGCTGGCGGTGCAAAGCACCGTGGCGTTCGCGGCGCTTGTCCTGGCGTGCCTGGGCGTGGGCAACGTGATCCTGGCGAACATTCACGGCCGGCGGTACGAGTACGGCGTGCTGCGCGCCGTCGGCGCGCACCGCCGTCTGCTGGTGCGATTGATTCTGGGAGAAGCGGCAATTCTCGCGCTGACCGGCGCGCTGATCGGGACCATGCTTGGCCTGCACCTTGCCTGGGTTGGCTCGATGCATTACCGCGATCTTGCTGGCCTGCCGGTGCGGCTGGTTCTGCCGCACCTGCCGGCCGCGGCGGGGTGGCTCGTGCTGCTTGCGCTGACGCTGCTGGCCGCACTCCCGGGAGTGTGGTCGGTCGTTCGGCCGCAGCCCAGCGCGTTGCTTGCGGCAGGCCGGCACGGATGAAAGCCGTTCGCCCGCCGCAATGATCGTCGCGCAACTTCTCGCTTAACTGCGCGATCGCCTGCTGGAGCCGGACTCTGACTGCCGCTGTCCCTGAGACGATTCGCCCTGGGAGGATTGCCCACCAGCCATCGCTTCTTGACCCTGCCGCGATTGCTGGCCGCGCTCCTGCTGGCCTTGGCCTTGACCTTGGGAGATCTGCCGTCGGCCGGCGCCCGCGCTCACCGGGATGCGCTTGGCCTGGCGCTGCTCGGTGCGCGGGATGCGCAGCGTCAGCACGCCGTTGTCGTACTCAGTTTCGATCTTGTTGGTATCAACATCGCGGGGCAGTTCCAGCGCGCGGAGAAAGCGGCCGTAACGGACTTCGCTGCGATACACGCCGTCGCGGTTTTCCTTGTTTTCCTCGCGCTTCTCGCCGGCGATGGTCAGCACGTTGTCGGCGACGCTGATTTCAATTTCATCGGGGTCGATGCCGGGCAGTTCCGTGCGGATGACCAGGTTCTGGTCCTCGTCGTAGATCTCAAGGGGCGGAGCCCACATCTGGCTCATGCCGACGGTCGGCCAGCCCACGGCGGGCAGGTCGAAGAAGCGGTCGAACGCGCGATCCATTTCCGATCGCAAGTCCATCAGCGACCCGGTGTCACTCTGCTCGCCGCGCCGCCTGGCAAATGGAATGAGGTTGATCATGGAAGCATCCTTTTCATTTTCTGTTGCACTTGGATGAAGCCGCAGCCGGGGTCACACGGTCCGCCGCGGATGATTCATGTGGAGACTAAATGATCTTGCGTCGCGCGCGCGACGGGAAACACTGGGAAGAAACACCAAATGCACGCGGCTTCGCGCCGTCTGGCTCGCGGTCATCGTGCGATAGCCACGCTCGGGCTTACCTACAATGAATGCAGCCATGTCCAAGTCGCGGCCGTTTCAAATCGTCAGCCCCTACAAGCCCACCGGCGATCAGCCCGCCGCCATCGCCCAACTCACCGACACGATTCAGGCGGGCAAGAGGCACAACGTGCTGCTGGGCGCCACCGGCACAGGCAAGACGTTCACGATGGCCAACGTCATCCAGAACGTTCAGAAGCCCACGCTCATCATCAGCCACAACAAGACGCTGGCCGCTCAACTGTATGAGGAGATGAAGGAACTCTTTCCCCACAACGCGGTGAGTTACTTCGTTTCGTATTACGACTACTACCAGCCTGAAGCGTACATTCCGCAGCGCGACATCTACATTGAAAAGGATTCATCGCGCAACGACGACCTGGACCGTTTGCGATTGGCGGCGACGAGCAACCTGCTCTCGCGCAAGGATGTGATCGTCGTCGCCTCGGTGAGTTGCATCTTCGGCCTGGGCTCGCCGGAAAACTACCGCGACCGCGTGCTGGCCTTGCACAAGGGGCAGACGATCGGCCGGCGCGAGATTCTGCTGGCCCTTTCCGACATGCAGTACGCCCGCACCGAAATCGACTTCCAACGCGGCCAATTTCGCGTGCGCGGCGACGTGGTGGAGGTCTATCCCGCCTACGAACAGTTCGCGATCCGAATCGAATCCTTCGGCGACACCATCGAACGCCTGGAACTGGTGCACCCCACCACGGGCGAAGTGCTGGCGGAAGAAACGCAGGTGTTCATCTTTCCGGCGGTTCACTACGTGATGCCTCACGACCAGATGAAGGACTCGCTCAATCGCATTCGCGCTGAACTGGATTCGCGAGTGCTTGCGCTGCGGCACGAAGGCAAACTGCTGGAAGCCCAGCGCCTGCTCGCCCGAACCAAATACGACCTGGAGATGATGGAAGAGGTCGGCTACTGCTCGGGCATCGAGAACTATTCCGCGCCGCTGGATAACCGTCCGGCCGGCGCGCGGCCGTCGGTCATGCTCGATTACTTCCGCTACGTGCCCGGCCAAGGCTCCGACGATTGGCTGTGCATCATCGATGAATCGCACGTGACGATTCCGCAGGTTCGCGCGATGTATCACGGCGACCGCAACCGCAAGCAGGTGCTGGTCGATCACGGCTTCCGCCTTCCCAGCGCGATGGACAACCGGCCGCTGAAGTTCGATGAGTTCGAGCAAATCGTGCCGCAGGTGCTGTACGTTTCCGCCACGCCCGCGGAGTATGAACTGGAAAAGGCCGAGGGCGTGGTCGCCGAGCAGGTGATCCGTCCGACGGGTCTGCTCGATCCGATCATCGAAGTGAAGCCGGCGCGCGGGCAGGTGGCAGACCTCATCGAGCAATGCCAGAAGCGCGCAGCGATCGGCGAGCGCGTGCTGGTCACGGTTCTCACCAAGCGAATGGCGGAAGACTTGACCAACTTCCTGCATGACAAGGACCTGCGCGTGCGTTACCTGCACAGCGAAATCGACACGTTGGAGCGGTTGGAGATTCTGCGCGACCTGCGCGAAGGCGAGTACGATGTGCTCGTGGGCGTAAACCTGCTGCGCGAAGGGCTGGACCTGCCGGAGGTTTCGCTGGTGTGCATCATGGACGCGGACAAGACGGGATTTTTGCGCAGCGAAACGAGTTTGATTCAGACGATGGGCCGGGCGGCCCGCAACGTGAACGCGTTGGTGGTGATGTACGCCGATTCCATCACGCCGCAGATGCAGATGGCGATGGATGAAACCGAGCGCCGGCGCGCCAAGCAGGTGGCGTACAACCAGGCGCATGGCATCACGCCCGAGACGATCCGCAAGGCGATCCGCCGCGGCATGGAGCAGGAACTCAAGGCGCGCAAGACCGCCCGTGCCGCGCTGGCCCCGCAGAAATCCGAGCACCAGTACGATCGCGAGGAATTGGTCGGCATTCTGGAAGCGGAGATGCTGGACGCGGCCCAGAAACTGGAGTTCGAAAAGGCCGCGAACCTGCGCGACCAGGTCGCGAAGTTGCGCGCCATGCCTGACCTTGCTTCGGACCGCAAGTTCACCATGCAGGAAGTGGATGAACCCCGCGCCAAGCCTGGCGAGGCGCACTCCAAGGCGGGCATCACCAAGCCGGGCAAGAAGCGCCGGGCGCGGAGTTGAGTGTCGCCGTGCGACGCCCATGCATTGCAATGCATGGGCTTCCACTGCAATTCGCCGTGCGCAATTCGCCCGGCCTGGGATGATCTGCGGTTGTGGTTCTCACGCCGCGTGCGCAGATTCATCGCTACACTGTGGCATGCCCAAAGCGCGACCACTTCCCTCCCCTTGCAACGTGCTGCTCGTCGGCGGCGGCGGGCGCGAGCATGCGCTGGCGTGGAAACTCAAACAGTCGCCCCACCTTGGGCATTTGTGGCTCAGCGACGCCTCCAACGCCGGCCTCGCCCTGCTCGGAAAGCCGTGCCCGGTGGCAATGGATATGCGCGATGTGTTCCGCATGCAGCGATGGTGCGACGCCAACGACATTCATCTGGTCGTGGTCGGCCCTGAGGGTCCGCTGGCGCAGGGAATGGCCGATGCGCTGCAAAGCAAAACCCGGCTGGTCTTCGGCCCGAGCAAGGCCGCTGCCCAACTTGAAGCCGACAAGGCGTTCGCCAAGCAGTTGATGCGGCAGGCGTCGATTCCGACCGCTGAAGGGCGCATCTTTGATAGCGCGGAAGTGGCGCGCAATTACGTGATGGCGCATGAAGAGGCCTTCGTGGTCAAAGCCGCCGGACTTGCCTCGGGCAAGGGCGCGATCGTGTGCGACACGCAGGCCGAAGCGCTCGATGCGGTAAACCGCATCATGGTCAAGCGCGAATTTGGCGATGCGGGCAGTAAGGTCGTCATCGAGGAAAAACTCGGCGGCCAGGAAGTCAGCATTCTCGCGCTGGTCGATGGCCGCACAATCTGGACGCTCGATCCGTGTCAGGATCACAAGCAGGTCGGCGAGGGCGACACCGGGCCGAACACCGGCGGGATGGGCGCGTACTGCCCCACTCCGCCGCAGGTGATCGACCGCGAAACCATGCGGCTCATCGAACAACAGGTGCTGGTGCCGACGGTCGATGCGCTTCGCCGCGAGGGCATCGAGTATCGCGGCGTGCTGTACGCGGGAATCATGCTGACCCCGGGCGGGCCGAAGGTGCTGGAGTTCAACTGCCGCTTCGGCGACCCGGAATGTCAGCCGCTGATGGCGCGGCTGCGCAGCGATCTGCTGGAGATTCTGTGGGCGACCGCGGCGGGGAATCTCGATCAGGCGGAGATTGAATTCGATCCGCGCACCGCGGTGTGCGTGGTCATGTGCGCAGCGGGATATCCCGGTCCATACGAAAAAGGCAAGGTCATCACCGGCATTGAAGATGCCGAAGCCGCCGGAAGCACCAGCGGCGCGACGGGCATTTCCGAAGCGGCGGTGACTCCCGCGGGCAAGGCTGCGGCAGTGGGCGACGTCGTGGTCTTCCACGCCGGAACCACGCTCGATCACAACGGCAACATTGTGACCAGCGGCGGCCGCGTGCTGGGCGTCACGGCGCTGGCCGATGATCTCGCCACGGCCCGCGATTTGGCCAATGCCGCGTGTGAGAAGATTCACTTTGAAGGCGCGTTCTGGCGCAAGGACATTGGCGACCGCGTGTTGGCACGGGCGTGATCAGGGTTCGAGAATCACAACAGGTGAACGACCCCGGCAGAGCATCGAAATCTGCCTCGTGCGCATGTCAAGCAGGCAAATCTGTGGCCCGAATTCGAAAACCACAAAGTCTCCTGGCAGAATCGAGACACACCTTTCAGCCCACGATGTAAATATCGTGTCATACGCGACGGCGTACGAGAATTCCTTTTGTGTATTCTCAACCCGCAGCCCGCTGTTTCCCCGTGGACGCGCTTTCCAATCTCGATCGCCGATTGCACGAAGGTCGGCGATTCCGATCACGCCCAGCCACCATGCTGTGGTGACGACTTCTCTTTCGGACGAATCATCGGGATACCGCCAAAATGGTTCAGCATGGCCGGTAATGATGTAATCGAATGCGCGCGGCTTGGAGCGTGATTGTGCCTCCAAGCGCCTTTGCGCGGCGTCTTCCGTGGCCGGTGCGATTGTCAGCACATCGTCTGGATGAAGCAGACCTGCTTCAAAGCGATGAGCCGGCGAGCCGCCGGTCAGAGTGATGCTGTACACGTCTCCATCAGAAGGATTCACAAAGAATACTTCGCCGTTGGGCAGTTCAGCGATCCTCGCGAGCCTTCTGACAATCTCCACCTCCTTGTTGAGCGAGTTGTGGGATGGCATGAAGGCCAGACCGATACATGCGTAACTGCTCGCCTGGGCAACAACCGATGCGGTGATTGACCGCTTGAGGCGACCTGGACCGGCTTTCATGGCGGCATGGCAGAACGGCCATTCGATGATCAATGAGAGCAGCAGCGCCATGCCCATGCAGATCCAAAGCATCCATTGCACGTGATGCAGGGGCTCAGAAAAGAGGTTGTCGGGAACTGGACTTGGATTCTCGGCGACCCCGAACAGAAGTGCGCCGGCCCACATCGACGCGTAGTTCGCAAGGATCATCAGCGCGATGCTCTTCCAATGCGAAATCTTGAAAATGCGGGCGATCACCAACCCTTCGAAAACGCCGATGATTGCGTTCCCGATGAAAAGCATCAAGACATAACGCACCATGACTGGCGAGATGGAGTTTGCGATGATGATCGTCATGCAGACAACAATACATTCGAGCGTGCAATGATGCGGGTTGCCACCGCTTCATGGCTCGACTGAAGTGAACAGCGGCGACGCCGGGCGTCGTTGGAACCGCAGATGTGACTTCAGGTCAATTGAATGCGTCCCGCGCACTCGCCGGGGTCGCGGTAGCGAGCCGGCTATTGGGGGCCTCTCCACATTCTTCTGGGCTATGAACTCAACGCGCTGACGCTTTGGCGCAGGCGGGTGACGACGTCAGCGATGATTTCCAGCGCGCGATCGACTTCATCATCGGTCGTATAGCGGCAGAGGCTGAAGCGCACCGTGCCGTGCAGTCGTTCCTGCGGCACGTGCATGGCGGCGAGCACGGGCGAGGGCTCCAGTGATCCCGATGCGCACGCCGAGCCGCCCGAAGCGCACACGCCACGCTCGGAGAGCAAGAGCAGAACGGCTTCAGTCTCCAATCCGCAGAACGCGATGCTCGAGACGTTCCACTGACGCGGGGCATTGGCGCAGTTCACCACCGCGCCTTCGCACCGCTGCACGATCTCGCGCTCGAACCGGTCGCGCAGCGCGGCGAGGCGGGTGCGCTCATCGGTCTCAAGCCACTTGCACGCCAGGTCGGCCGCCGCGCCCAGGCCGAGAATGCCCGGCACGTTTTCCGTGCCGCCTCTGCGTTGCCGTTCCTGCGGCCCGCCGATCGTCTGCGACACGACTTTCAATCGCGGCCTGATGTACAGCGCGCCGATCCCCTTTGGGCCGTGGAACTTGTGCGATGCGAAACTCAACAGATCGATGGGAAGTTCGGAGATGTTCGTGGGCATCTTGCCCACCCACTGCGTGCCATCGGTGTAGAAGCGAACGTTGTGCTGCTGGCAGAGCGCGCCGATCTGCTCGACAGGTTGAATCACGCCGGTCTCGTTGTTGCACCACATCACGCAGACCAGCGCGATGTCGCCGGCGCGATTCTTCAGGATGTCGGCCAGGGCGTTCACATCCACCACGCCGTCTTCATCGTTGGGCAGCCAGATGATTTCATATCCATCGGCGTTCAATCGCTTGGCGGCCTCGCGATTGGCGCTGTGCTCGATTTGCGTCAACACGAGGGCTTTGCGCTGCGGCATGGCGCGCATGGAACCGAAGACCGCGAGATTGGCCGCCTCGGTCCCGCCGGAGGTGAAGCACAGGTCTTTTTCGCTGCAGCCGATCAATCGCGCGACCGACTGCCGGGCGAGTTCGAGTTTTCTCCTCACCGCCTGACCGGCGCGATGGAGGCTGGAGGGGTTGGCCCAGTGCTCGCGCAGCGCGCCATCAATCGCAGCGATCACTTCCGGCGCGGGTCGAGTGGTGGCGTTGTTGTCGAGGTAAATGCAATCCATGGCGGGACGTGGGTTGATCGGCTCCAACTGAATCCTAGTGTACCCGGGAATCACGTCACGTCGCCGGGAATCACGCCTGCGTAATCACCGTGGCGGCGGACGTGTTCGCGCGCGGCCCTGATGGCGGTGATTCGGCCTTCGCGCTCATCAATGCCCAGCATCAGGAAAAACCCCGCGATGAAGAAAATGGATGAGGCCGCGATCGCCCAGTTGAACGTGACGCCAAACGAACCCAGCAGGAATTGGAATCCCAAGCCGAGAATGACCGCCATCTTCTGGGCCATGCCGTAGAAACCGAAGAACTCGCCGGCCTTGTGCTGCGGGCTGAACAGGCCGGCCATCACGCGGCTGGCCGAGCCCAGCGCGCCCATCGAAAAACCGACCAGGTTGCCCAGCACCCAGAACACCCACTGATGCGTGGCGAAGCCCGCGAGAAACATGGTGAGCGCCCAGAGCACAAGCAGGCCCAGAATCGTATTGCGCGTGCCGATGCTGTCCTGCACCCGACCGGTGATGGCCGCGCCAATGATGCCGGTGATGATGACCTGCGCGAAGAAAATCCCCTGCTGGGCTTCAGTGAAATTGAACAGGTCGTTGGCGATGCTGCCGGCGTAGAAAATGACCACCTGCATGCCCGCAAGATAGATCATGGCGATGGGCAGAAAGCGCATGAGTTGGCGATAGGTGCGCACTTCGCGGAAAGTCTGGGCCAGGCGATGAAATCCCACGGTGAGGATGGTCTGCCCGGGCGGGAGTTCTTCGCGCTTCTTGCGTTCGCGCAGGAGGATGAACGTGGGCAGGCCGCCGATCAGGAAATACGCGCCGCACCAGACCGCGACCCAGCGGTATCCCGCCTCGCCGGGCACTTTTGCGGTGATGGTGTAC
>CAMPIL010000060.1 GCA_946886375.1 uncultured Phycisphaerales bacterium | reverse complement strand
GGCCAAAGTCTGTTGGTTTTGAGTGCTAACGTAGCGAACGCGGCCATTTCAGCCCGGCTGCAGTTACGAAACGCTGATCAAGTTGATCGAACGTGGCCAGATCACGAAGTTTTCGATTCTGCGCGGGCCGACCACCAAGCAGTTCTGGACAATCGCCCGCCGCGTGCCTGGCGTTTCGCACTTGCTTGGGTATTGCCACAACTGTGATGCCTCGGTTGATGTGGGCGACCATGGGTGCCACGCCTGCGGGGTTCCCTTTGGAGCGTACCTGGACCGCAACTATCTCGGCTTGCCCGAAGTGAGGCCCCTGCCTTGGGAAGCGCCAACGGGCGATGATGAGCATCGTGCCGAGCCGGCGTCAGCGCGCATGATGGATTTTCGCCGTGCCGCAGAACCGCTGGGGATTTCCAGTTTCGCCAGCGATGAGGAAATCCGCAGCGGCGGCATTGGGTCGCAGGGACTCGGGCAGCCGATTCACGTCGCTCCGACATACCACCCCACTTTAATTGGCTCATTAAGCGCCACCGCAGCAGGAACAACATTGCAGACTGCTGAAACCCGTACTGGCAGCCTGGAATCACTGCCTGCGTCGATTGCTGCTCGCGCAGCACAGCGCAAACTGGACGATCAGAAGAAAACCATTCGGCTGCTGATCGTCGGCATTCTGCTCCTTGGGCTCGCGGTGATCTGGCTGTTCTATACCTCCATCGTTCCGTCAACTTCTGGAACAAACTCCGAAGGAACATCGCAGCCGCCGCCGAGCGCGAAGACTGCTTCGCCCAACGCAGGCACGAGCATCGCGCAGCCCGCAACTTCGCCTGAATCGGCAGGCGTCAGTCCCCCGGCGACTCAGCCGACCACGCTCCCGGTGAATCTTGAGGATGTCCTTGCCCGCGCCCAACAGCAGATCGCCGTGGGCGAACAGACCGATCGTGATCTTCCGGCCCGCATCGCTGCATACGAACAGGCGCTATCAATCCTCAACGAAGTTGATCCACAAACTCTGCCGGACCCGCAGCGCAGCGATCTGGCTGAGGGAATCAAGGCGGTGGAACGCGCGTTGAATGATCTGCGTTTGAAGTCGTATTTTCCCTGAATCAGTCGGGCCGCAATTCGTACAGCGCCACGCCGCGGGGGTATTGATGAATCGCTACGGCGTGTTGCTGAAGGAATTCATGCACTCGGTGACGCGTGAGCAGTGGATCGTTCCACCCCGCACGCTCCCACACCGCCAGCATTGTGTCATCCAGCAGCACATGCGTGACGCCGCGCTCGCGCATCGCGCGGAGCCACGCCGCCGGCGCATCGGGATGCTCATGCATGGCCTGCGCCAGAACGCCACGATCCCAGGTTGTGTGATAAAGGAAGTCGCGGCGGATATACAGCGGCGTTGCGTATCCGATTCCCAGCACGCGTGCATCGTGCGGGAGCAGCGAATTGACTGCGACCGCAGGCAGCAGGTGCGCCCCCACTTCCTGCCGATCATGTTCGCTCAGTGCATCACCGGTGAGCGCACCGACTTGTCCAATGGCCGCGGCAGGCATGCCACCGGCTTCTGAACGGTACACGAGCACAGGCAGCAAGACCCACAGCACCGCTGCGAGAGTTAGTACAAGAGCCGCAAGACGCCGGTGCGGGGAGAACCGCCGGTGGACCCAATGCACAATCACGGACGCGCCTAAAGCCATCGGCACCGCCGCCGGCAGCATGAAACGTGATTTCAAGTGTGTGAGAAAGAGCCAAAACGCAAGTTGCAGAATCAAGACGATTGCGATGTGCAGCACGCGGCCGCGCAGATCGCGCATCGTCGCGCCGACTGCAAGCCCCACAATTGCAATCCAAGGCAAAACCGACCACTGGGGCTTCCAAGGATCAGCGCCGGGTTGCGGACCGATTCCGAATCGCAGCACCTGATCCCACAATTCGCCCAGCCGCATGAACGCACTGATCTCCGCATGATGCCCGCGCCGCCAGGTGGAAACCTGTTCAGCGGTCCAATGAGCCGAGCCGAACAAATCCGTGGCGAACGGAAAGACCGGGTTGCCCGCCGCGAGTTGATTCCGCAGAAGATACGGCGACAGGACGATCAACCCCATCACGCACGCAGCAAGCGCGATCCGCAGCCAATGGCGCGGCTGAGTCGCCATGACCGCAAGGACGCCCAGCGGAACTGCGACCATGCCGATGGATGTAAGTTTCGATCCACACGCCGCGCCTGCCAGTAATCCCAAGATCGCGCCGCGCGCGATCGGGCCGATTGATTTCTCTTGCACGCTGAGCCATCCGCCCGCGAGCATCAGCAATGTGGGCATTTCGTTGTAGCCCAGCGACCCGACGACAATTACCCACGGCGTGCCGAGCAGAATGATGGCCGCAGCCGCGCCGCACTCCGCACCAACAAGTCGCTTCGCCAACCTTCCCACAACCATCGCAGTCAGCAGCGTCAATCCCGCGTGAAGCAGTTGGCTTGCGTAGACGGAATCAATTCCGTCGCATCGCAGCACAGCAAGGTGGTAATACGCCGCCTCCATGTACCCAGGCAGAAAACTGTACACATTGTGCTGCACCGACACGATGCGGCCCAGCGTGAACCATTCCTTCGGCAATTGCAGGTGGTAACTCAGCGCGTCATAGCCGCCGAACTCCGTCGCCCAAAGCGATCCCGGCGCGGAACATGCCGCGGCCAGCAACACGGCCACCGCAGGCGCCGCGAGCCACATCGGCCACGACGGCGCATTGACTTGGGGATTCTCCCGGGCCCAACGAATCAATTGCGCCACGGCCAGCCCTCCGCCGATGGCGATCAACGCCCACGCGCCCGCCGACCGACCCCATTGGAGTGCGCCAGCCGCCCCCAGCGCAGCATCAAGCGTGAGCATTGCCGCCACCCCCAGGCAAATCTGCAGTATCAGACCATCGCTCGCCTCGCGCACCAGCAACCGCCGCAGCGGCCAGCCCAACCCCACAGCTGCGACGATCCACATCAGCGCCAACGGCCCCTCTGTGCACAGGATCCAGATTGCATCAAGGGTTGCGGACGAATCGCTCCCGGTGTGCGTGGTCAGCCACAGCAGAATGACAAGCCCCAGCGCCGGCCCAAGCCCAAGCGCGATGCGATCGAGTTTTGCAGCGGAAGCCGAACCCATGTCCTGCTCAATGATCCATCAGCGTATCGCAAATCGCGTTGGCCTGCGGTTTGCATCTTGTTGTCCGGCTGAATGGATCGGGACAGGAGGTCCGCATGACGATGGCAAGAAACCGGTTCTGTTGGATGCTGTGCGGCGCGGTTGTTGCGCTGGGCGCAAGACCTGCCGCCATTTCGGCCACCACCATCCAGGACCTGGTGCGCATCAAAGGGTTGGAGCGCAACGTCCTCACCGGGATGGGAATTGTCATTGGCCTCAACGGCACGGGCGACAAGTCCAAGGACTCCTACGTCGCCGCTCGACCCTATGCGGAACTGCTGAAAAACCTCGGCAACCCGGTGCTCAGCCTCGATGAACTGGCGAAGTCCGACGCCTACGCCATCGTGGAGGTCTCCATGGAGATTCCCCCTACCGGCGTGCGCGAAGGCGATCGCCTGGATGTGACGGTGGCCACGCTGTTCAATGCCAAAAGCCTGGCGGGCGGCCGCCTCATTGTCTCGCCGTTGCGGCTGCCGCTGCCCGATGCACCGAATCTGGAGCCGCTGGCGTTTGCGGAGGGTTCGATCTTCATCGAGGGGTTGAATCAGCGCAGCGGAATCGTGCGCGTCGGCGGGCAGATGCTCCGCGACATCCGCACCAATCCCATCACAAGCGTGGGCACCATGACGCTGGTGTTGAAGGACCAATACGCGGGTTATCCCGTCGCCACCATGATCGCCAACGCGATCAACGACGAATTCGTGATCGATGGCGTCGCCGCCGTCACCATGATCGCCACTGCCGAAGACAGCAAGAACGTGAAGATTCTGCTTCCGGCCGCCGATCGCGATTTGCCGGCGCAATTCATTGCATCGTTGATGACGATTCCCATCGATCCTTCGCTGATTCAGACCGAAGCGCGAATTGTCATCAACGAAAAGCAAGGCATCATTCTCGTGACCGGCAATGTGCAGATTGGTCCGGTGGGCATCACGCACAAGGGTTTGACGATTACGAGCATCACGCCGCCGCCGGAACCCACGCCCGAGCAGCCGCAGGTTGAGACTTCGCGCTGGACGGGCCTGGACACCACCGACAAACTCAGCCGCAACTCGACGCGGCTGGTGGAACTGCTCGACGCATTCAAGCAGTTGAACGTGCCGGTGGCGGATCAGATCGCTGTGATTTATGAACTGAAAAAGACCGGCGCGTTGCATGCGGAGATCGTCAGCCAATGAACATCGCCGCTGCTCCATCGGCCTGGGAAGGTGCGGGACTTCGCGCGGATTTGCGCGTGGGGGCCACGTCGCCATCGTTTGCGGAGCAGTTGCACATCGCAGGCGCATCGGGACGCGAAGAACTTGAAGAAGCGGCGGGCAACCTGGTGTCATCTGCACTGGTGCTGCCCGCATTGGCGTCGATGCACGAATCGCCGTTGCGGCCGAAGTCCGGGCCGTTCGCGCCCGGGAGCGCAGAGAAGCGGTTCGCACCACTGCTGGAGCAGCAATTTGCTGACCGCATCACCAAGGCCGCACGATTTGGCTTGGTCGATGTGATCGTCAACCGGTTCGCAAATGATCGGAGCGCGATGAAATGAATCAGACTCGCGAGCGGGCCTTGCACCCGCAGGCACATCCAAATCCCGCGCAGGCTGCCAGCCTCTTGGATTCACTGGAAAGCGCGCTTCGCGCACAACTCGATGGCCAGCAACTGCTGCTGAAATGCCTGGAGCGCAAGCGGCAGGCGATCCGTTCCGCGGACATTGCGGAGATCACCGCGATCTGCGGCGGAGAGAACGCCATCATCCAGCGAATGGCGGAACTGGAGAAGAAGCGCCTAGAGATCGTGGGCGCTCTGACGGAGGCGTTTGCAGGCCGTGCCCAGCAGCCGCTGACGCTCAATGAGATCGCCCAGCGTGCAGCCGAGCCGCAGCAGACGCGGCTTTCGGCACTGGCCGCACAACTTCGCGATGCAGTTGCGCAACTGCGGCGGGAGAGTTCCATCGTGCGCAATGCAGCCGAAACCCTCAGCCGCCACATGAGCGGCATCGTTCAGACCGTGCATTCGGCGCTCAGCCGGGCGCGGGTGTACGGCAACCGGGGAACGATCTCGCTGGGATCGCAGGTGCAGTCTGTCGTTGACATCAAGAGTTGAATCATGAGTCTCACCAGCGCACTGCAAATCGGTCGTTCCGCACTCGCTGTCAGTCAAGCCGCGCTGCAGGTGGCCGGCAACAACATGGCCAACGCCGGCACCGTCGGCTTTCATCGCCAGACGGTGCACTTGTCGCCGTTGCGCGGCGAAATCCTCGGCCGCAATTCGCAGACCGGCAACGGCGTGCAGTTGACCGCGATCCGGCGCGAGATCGATGTCGCGCTGCAATCCCGCTACCGCAACGCCGTCAGCCAGCAGAACCGTGATCTGATTGATCAGCGATTTCTGACAGCCATTGAGACGCTCCAGAACGAATTGTCGGACAACGACGTGTCCAGCGCCTTGAGCGCGTTCTTCAACAGTTTTTCAGAACTCGCCAACAACCCCGAAGACAACGCGGTGCGCAACGTCGTCATTCAACAGGGCGGCAGCCTGGCCAGCCGAATCGCCTCGCTCCGCCGCGATTACGCCACCACGCTGACCGAAGTCGATCGATCGCTCGAGGCCACCATCACCAAGGCCAACGACATCCTGGACCAGATCGCCCTGGTCAATGCGCAGATCACTCAATCCGAAGGCGCAAGCGGCGGGCAGGCCAACGCCCTGCGCGATCAGCGCGATCTGCTCGTCGATGAACTATCGCAATACCTCGAAGTCAGCACCATCGAGCAGTCCAACGGCGGCGTGGACATTCTGGTCAACTCGACCCCCATCCTGCTTGGCGGCGTCTCGCGCGGCATCGAACTTCGCACCACCACCACCAGCGGCGAAACAGATGTCTCAATTCGCCTGGCGTCCGATGGAACCGAACTGAAGATCAACTCCGGCACGATCGGCGGATTGATGCGGCAACGCGAAGAGACGCTGCGGCCGGTGATGGATGAACTCGACGCATTCGCAGGGCAACTGATCTTCCAGGTCAATCGATTGCATTCACAAGGCCAGGGGCGGGCCGGCTTCACATCCACCGCAGGCACCTACAGCGTGCAAGACGCCACGGCCAACCTGAACTCAGCCGCCGCCAACCTTCCCTTCAAGATAAAGAACGGCAGTTTCTTCATTCATGTCACGCACGCGGAGACCGGCACGCGCACGAGTTTCCAGATCAACATTGACGGCAACGCCATGTCGATGAACGACCTGGTCAATCAGATCAACGCCGTGGTGGCCGTGCCCAACGTCACCGCCGTCGTGAACGCCAGCAGCCAGTTCACATTGAACTCGGCCGCGTGCTATGAAATCAGTTTCTCTGATGACACCAGCGGCGCGCTCGCAGCACTGGGCGTGAACACATTCTTCACCGGTTCAACAGCCAGCGACATCGAAGTAAATCAGACGCTGGTGGACAACCCGAATCTTCTCGCCGCGGGCAAGGGACACGTTGACGGCTCCAACAACACGGCACTGGACCTGGCGAATCTGCAGGATCAACGTCTGACGGACATCGGCGGCAAGACACTGCGTGAAATGTGGCAGAACTCGGTCAACGGACTTGCGGTGAAGGCGAATGCCGCAAACGCAGCCGTGGAATCCTCCACGCTGGTGAAGGAAAGCCTCAACGCGCAAGTGCAGGCAGTATCCGGAGTTTCGCTGGATGAAGAGTCCATCAATCTCCTGACGTTTCAACGCCAATTCCAGGCTGCGGCCCGGTTCATCACGATCATCGACGAAACCTTCCAGACCCTGCTCTCCATCGCCTGATTCTGCTGACCACTGACTCCTGATCACTGACCGCTCCCCACCAATGTCCGCCATCCCATCCAATCTTTCACGCGTGCCCAACATGCTCAGTTCGCAGATTCTGCTTGGATCAATCCAAAGCACGAATCAGCGATTGCTGAATGCACAGATTCAACTGGCGACAGGCCGTATGGTGAATCGGCCGTCGGATAACGCGGTTTCCGCGAGCACGATCGGCGTGCTGGATGACATTCTGGAACGGCGCGAGCAGCGGCTGCGCAATCTCTCGCATGCCGAGGCAGTGCTCAACAGCACCGATGGAGCACTGGGCGAAGCATCCAACATCCTGCTGGAGGCCAAGGGCATCGGCCTGAGTCAGGTCGGCGTCGGCAGCGATGCGCAAACCCGCGCCAATCAGGCGCAGGTCATTGACGCCATGTTGTCAGAGATGGTTCGCATCGGCAACAGCAAGTTTCAGCAGATTCACCTGTTTGGCGGCAGCGCGACCTCGCAGGAACCATTCGCCGAGTTGCTCGGCCGATATGAATATCGAGGCACAGGTCAAGGCCTCGTCACCGATCTTGGACTTTCTCGATCAGTGGCCATCACGACGTCCGGGGCGGCGGCGTTCGGGGCGCTCAGCGCACGCGTCAACGGCGAGCGCGATCTCGATCCTCAGATGGTCGCAGACACGCGATTGGGTGACCTCAACGGCGCACGCGGGCTCGGCGTCAGCCTTGGCTCCGTCAATGTTGATGTGGGCGGCACCGACATCACTGTCGATCTCAGCACGGCCCACACTGTGGCTGATGTCGCCTCGCTGTTGCAGGACGCAATCCAAACCGTGGACGCCGCGGCAACGGTTTCCATCGACGCCGCCACCGGCAACCGGTTCGCCATTGCCGCCAACACCGTCGCCATCACCATCAGCGACCTGTCCACACCCGCAACCGCGGCTGATCTGGGATTGTCCGGCACCTATGCAATCGCAGGCGGAACCGGCGCGGACGTCAACCCCGCGCTGACCGCGCAAACGCCGCTGGATGCGCTCTCCGGCGTCACCGTGCCGCTGGGAACCATTCGCCTGGTCAACGGTGGGCAGACGCGCGACCTTGATCTCTCAGGCGCATCCACTGTTCAGGATGTGATGAATCTGGTTGCGGGCTTGAAGATCGGCATCAGGGTTGAAATTGCATCCACCGGCGATCGACTCAACTTCATCAATACGCTCTCTGGTGCGCCCAGCGGCGCCATGAGCATCGGCGAGGTCACGGGCGGCTCAACCGCCACCCAACTGGGAGTTCGCTCGCTTTCCGGCTCAACGCTGCTGGCCGACTTCAACGATGGCCGAGGCGTGCAGATCAAGACAGGCGGAGTCAATCCCATTACAGGTCTGCCTGATCCGGCATTGGATCAAGATTTCAGGATCACACTGAAGGACGGCCGGACGTTTGACGTTGATCTTGAGGATGTGGAAACCGTCCAGGACGTGCTGGACCAGATCAACGTCGCCGCCTCCGCCGCCGGCGTGACCGCTCTGGAATTCCAGGCGGGACTGGCCTCGATGGGCAACGGCCTGGCGCTGACCGACAACACCGTCGGCACGACCACGTCGGTGACGGTGTTGAACGCATCAGCCGCCGCGGCTGACCGTGGCATTCTCGGGTCGACCACCAGCGCAACTTTGGCCGGCGAAGACCGCGCAACTGTTGCGGTGGACAGCGTATTTTCACACCTGATGGCCCTTCGCGACGCGTTGCAGGCCAATGACGAACGTGGCATTGAACTTGCAACTGGGAAGCTGGACGCAGACATCACGCGCGTGGCGTCAGCTCGAGCGGATGTCGGCGTTCGCACCCGTCGCGTGACGGATGCCGCCGGTCGCGAAGAAGACTTGAAGATTCAGGACACAGGTTTGAAGAGTCAAGTGCAGGATCTGGATTACACCGAAGCGGCCGTGCGATTCGCGGGCTTGCAGCAGCAGTTGCAGGCAGCGCTGATGACGGCCGGTCAGACGCAGTCGTTGAGCCTGCTGGATTTTCTGAGGTGAACAGTGTGGTCGTGAATCGTGTGCCCTGCCTGGCATTGCCGCAGGACGCAGGATTCAAGACCAAAAACCGGCGCCCGCCTTCCGGCCAGGCGGCGATCGGCGACAGGAGGTCGATGGGCTGCCCTTGGAGTCGAGGGCAGCAGGACCAAGGACTGGTTGGCCGATGGATGGAGCGTGCACATGAACGTGCAGACGACACGGTTTGGCGTGGTTGATCTTGACGAGAAGCGGATCATCACCTTCCCCGCGGGACTTCTTGGCTTCTCAAGTTACAAGCGCTTCGCGCTGCTTCAACCCAACGATGAAGGCGTGTTCTTCTGGCTTCAGTCGCTGGATTCGCCTGAACTGGCGTTCGTCGTCAGTGATCCCTCGCTTTGGGTCAGCGGATACGAAGCCAGCATTCGCCGCGAGCAGATGGACGAACTGTCCCTGGGCAATCTCGACGATGCACAGGTCTTCGTCATCGTGAACAAATACGGCCAGACGCTCACCGCGAACCTTCAGGGTCCGTTGGTGATCAACCTGGCGAATCAGAAAGCCATGCAACTGGTGCTCGCCGACAAGCGCTGGACCACGCGGCATGAAATCGTCCGCCTGGCGGAGCCCGCCCAGGCGATTTCGGCGTGATGGCGATTGTCGGTTGTGAGTTGACAGACTGTTCGTGAGCCGCTGAACACCGGCCACTGGCAACTGAGAACTCTGTCGAGGCACGGACGCCTCAAGGGCCGCCACGGCGGTCATCCACGGAAGGAGCCAACGCATGTTGGTGCTCTCACGACAGCGTGATGAGACAATCATGATCGGCGACGACATCGAACTGACTGTCGTCGACATTCGCGGCGACAAGGTTCGCATCGGCATCAAGGCGCCGGTCCACGTCGCCGTTCACCGCAAGGAAATCTACGACGCGATCAAGCGTGAGAACGAACAGGCCGCGTGCCTGGGCGGCGCGGACCTTACCGCCCTGCGATCGCATGAACTGAACCATCGCCGCAGCCGGCGCGACGTGCCTGCCGCCGCCAAACTGAACGAACGTCCGCAGACCCCCAAACGCGAAAGTGCCTGATCATTCCGCGTCATTCTGACGCACAAGCCGGTTTCCACCGCCGCAATCAAGGAGGATTGCCATGGCCCGTATCAACACCAACATCGCATCGCTGATCTCACGGAGCAACCTGGCCAAGACCAGCGATGACCTCACCGTTCGACTGCAACGGCTCTCCACGGGCCTGCGCATCAACCGTGGCGCCGATGACCCGGCCGGGTTGATCGTCTCCGAGCGACTGCGCAGCGAACTCAAAGGCCTCACACAGGCCATCGAGAACTCGCAGCGCGCCAGTTCGGTGATCGCCACGACCGAGGGTTACCTGGCCGAGGTGGCCGACCTGCTCAACTCGATCAAGGCCCTCATCGTGCAGGCGGCCAACACCGGCGGCCTGAGCCAGGAGGAAATCCAGGCCAATCAGTTGCAGATCGACAGCGCGCTGGAGTCCATCACGCGCATCTCCAACACATCGAGTTTCGCCGGCCTGCAGTTGCTCAACGGCGCGCTGGAGTACCTCACCTCCGGCATCGCGACCAGCGCGATCGCTGGCGTCAACATCTTCAGCGCGCAGTTCGGCACCAACACCAGCGTGCCCGTGCAGGTCGAGGTCATCAGTTCCGCGCAAACCGCGTCGCTGTTCCTCTCCGGCAACACCACCGGCGCCGCCGGCGCGCTGCTCAGCAGCATCACCATTGAAATCGCCGGCAACCTTGGCGTGCAGACGATCTCCTTCGTCTCCGGCACCACGCTCGCCAACGTCGTCGCCGCCGTGAACACCCTCAAGGGCTCCACGGGTGTCAGCGCAGCATTGGTCAGCGCCAGCGACCAGACCAGCGGATTGACCTTCAACTCCACCGGCTACGGCTCCAACCAGTTTGTCTCGGTGAAGAAAGTGGGCGAGGGCGGCGTGTTCTTCTCCGTCGCTGACACGCAGAACGGCAACATCACGCAGCGCGACACCGGCCGCGACGTTTCCGCGCTGATCAACGGCGCGCTGGCCACCGGCCGCGGCCTGGACATCGCGCTGAACACTCCCGCGCTCAGCCTGGAGCTGTCGCTCACCGCCGACTATGCCAACGTGACCGGCACGCAGAAGTCGTTCGACATCGTCGGCGGCGGCGTGAACTTCCAACTTGGACCGACCATCTCCGCCACGCAACAGGTCGGCTTCGGCGTGCAGTCCGTCGCCGCAAGCCGGTTGGGCGGCACGTCGATCGAAGGCGTGCGCTACTTCCTGGATTCGCTCAAGTCCGGTCAGGCCAACGCCATCACCGGCGGCGATCAATCCGCATCGCGTGCGGCACAGATTCTCGAAGCCGCCATCACCGACGTCTCGGTGCTGCGCGGCCGCCTGGGCGCGTTTGAGCGGAACACCATCCAGACCAACATCCGCTCGCTCCAAATCGGATTCGAGAACATCACGGCCAGCGAATCGCAGATCCGCGATGCTGACTTCGCCGTGGAAACTGCCGCGCTGACGCGGGCGCAGATTCTCAGCCAGGCCGGCACGTCGGTGCTGGCGACGGCGAACGTGTCCTCGCAGAACGTCTTGGCGCTGCTGAACCAATAAATCTGATTATCAGACCGCGCCGGATCAAATGACCTGATCGACAAGCCCTGCACGCCCAACCGCCGCCTCGAGCGGCGGTTTTTCTTGGACGCCGCAACTTGTGGCAACAGCGCGATCGCGCACCTCTTGCTTTGAGTCTGGGAACTCTTTGCGGAAATTTCAGTCCGGGTGAAGTCGGGCATTCTTCCCGCCGATGTCACCTTCGCTCAACCGACCATTCGGGTTGTTTCGCGAATCCATCGCGAATCACACCAGGGTGAGCGGCACGAGCGCGATCGTGAAGACTTTGAAAGAACAGACGCTCGTTGCGTTCTGTTTCCGGGCGCCAAGCCCCAGTCGGTAAGGATCGAACGGATTGACGTAGCCACAAGCCTGTGGCCCTAACCAGTTCAGGGAGGACAGCATGAGTCGTATCAACACAAACGTATCGTCGTTGCTGGCACAACGTGTGCTCGGCAGCCAGAACCGAGGCCTGGTGGGAAGCCTTGAACGGCTGAGCACCGGTCTGCGCATCAACCGCGGATCGGATGATCCGGCCGGTTTGATCGCCAGCGAAAACCTTCGTTCGGAGAAGGCCGCCATCGGCGCCGCCATCACCAACGCTCAGCGCGCTGAGCAGGTGGTCAACGTCGCAGAAGGTGGTCTGCAGGAAATCAGCAACCTGCTGCTGAACCTGCAAGCGCTCGTTGGCGCCACCGCCAATGACGCCGGCGTTTCCGCAGAGGAGAAAGAAGCAAACCAGCTCCAGATCGACTCGATTCTTCAGACCATCGATCGTCTGGCCAACGCCACCAGTTTCCAGGGCATCAAACTGCTCAACGGCAGCTTTGACTACACCACCTCCAACGTCGCGACCTCCATCAGCGAAGTCAAGGTCAATTCCGCACGCATCGCCGACACCGCCGGCGCGTACGTGAACGTGACCGTGGACGTGCTGACCTCGGCCCAGACCGGTGTGGTGTTCCTCTCGACCGGCGCCAACCTTCTCAACGGCGGCGGCGGCTCGATCACGTTCGAAGTGACCGGCTCCAAGGGCGTGCAGCAGTTCACCTTCGCCTCGGGCACCACGCAGGCCAACATTCTCGACGCGATCAATACCTTCAAGGATTCGCTGGGCGTCTCGGCCATTCAGAACGCCACCGATACCAACCGCGTCCAGATCAATGCGACGGAGTTCGGGTCAAGCGACTTCATCCGCGTCAAGATCCTGGAAGGCACCACCAACAACCTGCTGGCCGCGACCGAAGCCGGTGCGACGACCAGCACCGACCTCAAGGCCAACGGCGTTGACGCCGTGGTCCTGATCAACGGCAACCAGGCCACTACGAACGGCCTGACCGCCCGGGTCTCCACCGATGGGTTCGATGTCACCATCGCCCTCGACGGAACCGGCGCGCTCAACACCGACAACGCCACGAGCAGTTTTCAGGTCACTGGCGGCGGCGCGGACTTCAACCTCTCGCCGAAGGTCAATCTCGCCGGCAAGGTCTCCCTGGGCATCCAGACGGTGACCA
>CAMPIL010000059.1 GCA_946886375.1 uncultured Phycisphaerales bacterium | reverse complement strand
CTCATCGCTGGGAGGCAGCACGAAGACCATGAACGCGTCGGGGCATTTGGCCTTGATCTGCGTGGCTCCCTGCACATCGATTTCCAGAATCACGAGTTTGCCCGCGGCCAATTGCTCTTCCACCGGGCGGCGCGGCGTGCCGTATTTGTACTTGCCGAACACCTCAGCCCATTCCAGCAGGTCACCGCGATCGCGCATGGCGAGGAACTGCTGGTCATCGATGAACATGTAGTCGCGTCCTTCGACGTCGGCGGCGGTCTTCGGCCGGGTCGTCACCGAGACGCTGAACACCCCGCCCAGCCGCCGCTCCACTTCGTGGGTGATGGTCGTCTTGCCCACGCCTGAGGGGCCGGAAATCACCAGCAGCATCCCGCTGGTCTTGGAACATTCGTGAACGTTCATTGCAGCCAGTGTAATCAAATCACCGCCAGCCAAGGCGGTGCAGATGATAGGATGGGACACGCCAGTCCGGCGGCGAGCCGGGCTTCATGGCACGACTTTTATCCTGGGACGACCCATCGCCTGCCCCGATGACGCCACCTGAATCCGCATCGCCGCAAGATCTGCAACACGAAATATCGCTGCTGCGCCGACGCATTGCGGACCTGGAGCAAGAGTGCCAGTCGCACCGGACGGTAGAGCAGGCCCTGCGCCGCAACGAGGAACTCACGCGGCGGATCACACAGTCGATGCTCGGCGGGCTGGTGCAGGTGGGAATCAACGGCCAGATCGTCTACGCCAACAACGAAGCGCAGCGAATCCTCGGCATGTCGTTCGATGAACTGTCGCAGCGCTATGTCCATGATTTCGCTCCGGTGACGATTCACGAAGACGGCAGCCCCTACGCGGCCGAAGATTATCCCGTCTCGCGCTGTCTGCGCACCGGGCAGCCGCAGACGCCGGCGCTCATCGGGCTGAAAATGCCCGACGGCGAAGTCATCTGGGCGCTGTTCAGCGCAGCGCCATTGACCGATCCGGATGGCAAAACCATCGGCGCGGTTGTGACGTTTCTTGACATGACCCAGCTGCGCAAGACGCAGGAGGCGCTGCGGGCCAGCGATGAGCAGTACCGCCGGCTCATCGAAGGCGTGCGCCTGATCGCCTGGGAGTTTGATCCGGCCTCCAAGCGGTTCACCTTCGTCAGCCATCAGGCGCGAGACGTTCTGGGCTACGCGATTGAGGATTGGTACACGCCGGAGTTCTGGTACCGCCACCTGCATCCCGAGGACCGCGATCGCGCTGCGGCGTTCGCGCGCGAGCACGCGGCCCGCGGCATGGATCACGAGTTCGAGTATCGCATGGTTCACGCCGACGGACGCGAAATCTGGTTCAAGGACATCACGACCGTGGTGACCAAGGACGGCAAGCTCGCGCGGCTGCGCGGCGTGTTCATCGACCTGACGCAGCGCAAGCGTGCCGAAGAACAACTGCGCAAGAGCGAGGAGAAATACCGCTCGCTGGTGGAGATCACAGACACCGGGTACGTGATCCTGGACATGCACGGCCACGTGCTGGACGCCAACGCCGAATACATTCGGCTCACCGGGCACAAGACGCTGGACGAGATTCGCGGCCGCAACGTGATTGAATGGACCGCCCCGAACGACCATGCCCGCAACGAGCAGGAAATCCGCCGCATCGCCCACACCGGCTTCGTGCACAACGTGGAAATCGACTACATCCACGCATCGGGCGCGACCATGCCGCTTGAAGTGAATGCCCGCGTCATCGACACGGATGAAGGGCGCGTGATCTTGGCGCTGTGCCGCGACATCAGCAAGCGCAAGATGGCCCAGGCCGCACTGCAGCGCAGCGCGGAAGTTCAGCGGATGATGCTCAGCGAATTGGATCACCGCGTGCGGAACAACCTGGCGTCGCTTGGCGCGCTGATCGACATCTCGCGCCAGAAGGAAACTGACGTTGCAAGTTTTGCAGCATCAATTCGCGGGCGCGTGCAGGCGATGGCCGCGGTCCACAGCCTGCTGTCACGGGCGCGCTGGCTTGGCGTGGGCTTGAACAGCCTGATTCACTCGCTCACGCCCGACGATCTTCAAGACCATGTTGCCGTAGACGGCCCCAACGTGTTGATCACCTCGCGCCAACTCACCGCGCTTGGAATGATCGTGCAGGAACTGATGGCCAACAGTCTCAAGTACGGGGCGCTGATGAAGCCCGGCGGCAAAGTGAGCATCCAGTGGACGGTGGATGAAGAGGCCGGCAGTGATGAGCGCGTGCTGCTCCTGACGTGGCAAGAGTCCGACGGCCCGCCCATCCCAAGTCCGCCACAGACGGGCCAAGGCTCGCAGTTGATCCTGGGGTTTTCCCGCACCGAGTTGCGCGGCGAAGTGGAACTGACCTACCCCTCCGACGGCGCGTGCCACCGCTTCAAGTTCAGGCTTGATCCGATCAAAGATGCCCAGTCCGGCGCTCAGCACTGAAACGGTGCCGTTGTCCTCAGCGACGCTGGCTGGTCACGTTTCGCGCCTGCCGCTCCGCGCGGGACATCACAAAATCGCCGAAACGCGGAAAAGCAGTCATGAGCGCGGCGATGCAGCGGATGCTGGGGCTGGTCCAGACCTCGGAAGTCGGCCGGCGCAAACACTTCACAATCGCCTTGGCCACGCGCTGCGGCGACTGCATGAACATGCGCGGCGTGTTGTTGGCGATCATGTCCGCGTACTCCGAACCGCCCGTGAATTTCGCCGACACCTCGAAGAACTCTGTGCGCGTTCCCACCGGATGCACGCTGGACACGTGAATATTGTGTGGCTTCAACTCCATGTTCATCGCGCGGCAGATGTGATTCTGCGAGGCCTTGGTCGCGCAGTATGGCCCGTGCTGGGCGATGGTGAACCTCGCCAGGCAACTGGAACACATCAGCAGGTGACCCGGACGCTTCTGGTCAATCAGCCAGGATGCGGCTTTTTGAATCAGATCGACGCCGGCGAAGAAATTGACCTCGAAAATCTCGCGCAGCATCGATTGGCTGGTCTGCGTCATGGGCAGATGAAAACCGTAGCCGGCGTTGGCGAAGACGAAATCCAAGCCGCCAAAGTGCGTTATGGCGGCATCGAGCATGGCTTCGGACATGCCCGGCTGGGCCACGTCGCCGACCACGATCGCCGCCGTTCTTCCGCGCGATTTCACCTGTCCTGCAATGGTGTTGAGGTTCTCCGCCCGCCGGGCGTTCAGCACGACATCAATGCCTGCCTCGGCGCAGGCGATGGCCGTGGCCGCGCCTATGCCTGAACTTGCCCCGGTGATGATGATGACCTTGCCTGTGAGATCGCGCGGCATGATGGAGCACCGGCTGACAGTGTAGTGACAATCCGGAGGCCCGGGCGCGGCATCGGCCCAGACGAGTCGATCAGTCCTAGGCCGGCAGCGATGCCAGTTCGGCGCGAACTTCGCTCATCAATGACTTCACCGTTTGCGGCCCGAAATCAAATTTCAGTTCAGCCGCGCCGAACAGTTCCGGCAGCGGCCGCGAGCCGCCCAGCGACAGGGCGCGGCGGTAGTTCTCGATTGCCTTGGATCGATCACGGCGGAATTGAAGCCACAGTTGCAGCGCCCCAAGTTGCGCAATGCCGTATTCGATGTAGTACATGGGAACCGTGAACGGATGCAGTTGCCGCTGCCAGAATGTCTCGCGATACGGTTCCAGTCCGGTCCAATCGACCGCCGAGCCGAAGCGGCGATCGAGTTCCAGCCACTGCGCCGCGCGCTCTTGGCGCGTGTGCTGCGGGTGGGTGTAAATCCAGTGCTGGAAGGCGTCAATGGTGGCGATCCACGGCAGCATCCGCGCCAGGTCTTCCAGGTGCGTGCGCACGGCGCGGGCCGCGTCGGCGGAGTTGTAGAACGTCTGCAGATACGGAAACGCCAGCAGTTCCATGCTCATGGACGCCACCTCGGCGAATTCGGTCGGACTGTGGCGATACTCCACCAGCGGGTCGCCCGCGCTGAGCATGGAGTGAAACGCGTGGCCGGCCTCGTGAATCATCGTGTTCAAATCACGGTGCAGGCCCGCGGCGTTCATGAAGATGAAGGGTCGGCGAATGCGGTCGCGGTTGTACTGGTACCCGCCGGGCGCCTTGCCCTTGCGCGATTCAAGATCAAGACAGTCGCCCTGCCGCAGCGAATCAAACATTTCGCCCAGCGACGGATTCATTTCGTGAAACAGGCGCGACGTTTTTTCGACCAGGTCATCGGCTCGCTCAAAGGGACGCAGCGGTGCGCGGCCCTTGATGTCCACCGCCAAGTCCCACGGACGCAGGTTCTGCAACTTCAGCGCGGCGGCGCGCTCGGTGTTCAATTGCCGCAGCACCGGCACGCAGATTTCCTCCACCGCGCGGTGAAACGTCTTGCAGTCCTCGGGCGTGTAGTCGAAGCGGTGCTTGCGCTTGAACGCGTATTCAACGTAATTCTCAAACCCGGCATTCAGCGCCATCTGGTGACGCAACTGCACCATCTCGTCGAAGATGCCGTCGATCTTCTCGCGATCTTCAAACCGGCGCTGCGCCACCGCCTGCCAGGCTTCTTCGCGCAGAGGGCGATCGGTTTCCTCCAGGTACTTTCCCATTTGTGGAAGCGTCTTTTCCTCGCCACGGAACATCACCGTCATCGCGCCGCAGGTTTCTTCGTACTGCTGGGCGAGTTTGGTTTCCTCGGTTTGCAGCGGGATGTTCTGAGGCCGGAACAATTCCACATCGGCCTGAAGGTTTCGCAGCAGCACGCCGTAGCGGCGCTGATCGAGCTTCGCCGCGTGAGGGCTGTGCGCGATCTTCTTATCCACTTCAAAACTGATCTGCTTGAGTTCGGGTTCCACCTGTTCGACGAAGGTCAGGTACGCGGACTTGGCGGCCTGGTCGTTGGTGTGCCGGGTCATGTTGATGTAAAGATTGGCCTGGGCTTCGCTGATTGCGGCGTCGAGTTCGCTGCGGTCCAGCAAGAGTTTCTCAAGGCAATTGGGACACTTGAGCGTGCGATCCAGCAACGCCTGGTACAGCGGCTGAATGTTCTCCCAGCGGCTGGCGTCAAAGGTTGAGGGGACAAACGAACAAGCGGGCGCGGCAGCGGAGGTCGAGGGCATGGACGAATCGCTCCAGAATCAAGGGGTGGAGCCAATCATACGCACGCGCTTGGCGAGCGAGATCAAGATGATTGCGTGGCCTGGGCGTCTTTCGGCTTGCGCAGCATGGTAAAGAGGATCAAACCCACGCCGACGCAGAGCGCTGCGTCAGCGATGTTGAAGATCCACGGGTACACCTCGGTGTTGCCGCCGGGCCAACTCAGGCCGAAAGGCAGGTGCACCCCCGGGAACAGGTACAGCATGTCGCGCACCGCGCCGTACAGAATGCGGTCGTACAGGTTGCCCAGTGCGCCGGCCAGCACCAGGGCCAGGCCGATTTGCAGGGTCCTGTGATTGCGGGCGCTGCGCCAAAACAGGCTGATCACGATGACCACCGCGATGAACGTGACTGCGATGAAGAAGATCCGCCCGCCCGCGCCGATGCCGAAGACCGCGCCCTTGTTCAGCGTCAGTTTCAACATCAATCCGTGCGGAACCAGGTTGATCCCTGGATGGTTCGGAATGAGATTGGGATCATCGGCGTTCTCTCGCGTCAACGGCACAGGCTGCCCGGCCACTGTTTCAAACGACCAATGCTTCAAAGACAAATCAACCGCCAGCGCGATCGCAGCGATCACAAAAAACATCACGATGCTGACGATGTCGCGCCCGGCAGTACGCGGCTTGGACGAATCAGACTGGGGCATGATGGGGTACCGAACAAGTCTGCGCCGCCACTGCGGGAAGATGCAGTGTGCGCTCCACCGCGTCGGCCAAGGTCATGGCGTGCACCTGGTTGTCGCACATCACGAACAGGCTTGATCCGGACCCGGTCACATGCGCCGGACGCTCGGCCAGGGCGCTGAGCGATGCGAGATCGTCCTCCAGTTGCGGGGCCGACTTGATCGCCGGCCGGGCCAGATCATTGAACAACATCTCGGAATTGAGCGAACCTTGCACGGCGTTTCGCACCAAGGCGGCCACGGCGTCGGCGCGAATGGCAGCCCCGTTGCGCTGCGGCAGCGATTCATCAAAATGCCCGTACACCCTCGCGGTGGGACAACTGGCCTGCGGAAACGCGATCACCGCGTGCAGCGACGGAACGTCTTCATGGTGAGTGATCTGATCGCCAATGCCCTGCACGATCGCGCTGCCGCCACGCACAAGGAACGGCACGTCGGACCCAAGCGACGCGCCGACCGCTGCCAGTTCTTCCAGTGAAAGGCCAAGTCCGAACAATTCGTTCACAGCACGCAGCATGGCGGCCGCGTCGGATGATCCGCCACCCAGCCCGCCGCCGACGGGGATTCGCTTCTCGAGTTTCAACTGCACGGGCAGCGGATGTCCCGCGTGTTGTTCCAGGGCCAGGTGCGCCCGCACCGCAAGGTCCCTGGTGATGGACCAGTTAATGTCGCTGCGGCGCTTGGCGTCGGCGTGCCAGAGAATCGCGTAGCGCGACAGGCGGTCATCCTCCAGCCGCGTGACGAGCAGGTCGTCGAAGAGGTTGACGGTGACCATCCACGAGCAGATCGGATGCATGCCTTGTGCGTTGGGCGTGCCGACCGACAGCGCCAGATTGAGTTTGGCCGGGGCATGAATGGCGAGCGATTGACGCATGACGCATGAGCATAGGACAACGCCGTACAACCGGCATGCAGCCAAGACCTTGAGCCACTGGGCAAGGCATTCCAGCCGGGGCGTTGCGCATCACAAATTCCGCGTTGCAACATTGTCCTGGGGGTGTTGGACGATTGATTTTCGGAATTCACCAAAGCAGGGGGGATTTTCCGCCGATAGCGGATTTGAGGCCTGTGCCATGCCGATGATCGACGGCGACCGCCGTTCCAATCCCAGAATTGCCGTGAATTGCCCGTGCAAGTTTCACGATGCGCGCAGCGGCAAGTACTTCGCGGGATCCACGCGCGACCTTTCCACGGGCGGCGCGATGATCGAAGTGCCTCGGTTGCTTGCGCTCAAACCCGGCGACATCATTCACATCGGCGTTGCGGCCAAGCGCCGGCAGAGCCTGATCCGCTGCGATGAAATGATTCGCGCCGCGGTGACGCGCGCGGTTCAGACCGTCGATGACTGCACGCTCGTGGGCCTGCGGTTCGAGGAATCCCAGGCGCACCCCGAAACGCTGCGACTCGCGGCTTGAGCACGCCACCCGCCGCTGGCACACATTCCTGAATTCCGCATGTCTCGGCTACACTTCGTGTATGGCCGACACTCCCACATCCGCGCGACGCCCTCGCCGAAAATGGCTTGTTGTGCTCGGCGGCGTCCTGCTGCTGCTCATCGTCGTCATCGCGCTGCTTCCAACGCTCATCAGTTGGGGGTTGGCCAACGGCGTCATCCGCAGCGCCATCAACGATTCCATCAACGGCACCGCAACCTTCGATCGCGTCAAGGCCGGATGGTTCGGCGACCAGTTCATCGACAACCTGCGCATTGTCGATGCCCAGGGCAAAGAGGCCGCAAACCTTGACATCGCTGTGCACGCCGGCTTGTTTCAGATCATCACCAAGCAGCCCGGGCCGATTGAGGTGACTCTCTCCGGCACAATTGCCGGCGAAGTGCGCGAAGATAATTCGATCAGTTTCCAGGACCTGCTCAAGAAACCTTCAGGCCCGCAGCAGCCGCAGCCTTCGCCGGGACCGGGCAAGCCGTTCAGAATCTCCGACATTCCGCCCACGACGGTGAACATTGCCGGCTTGACGGTTGATCTGAAGATTTTGAAGACCAACCAGCGGCTGGTGCTGGACAATCTCACCGGCAAGTTCGCCTATGTCGATCCGACACAGCCGATCACAATTGACCTGCAGGGCAAGACGCTCGCCGACGGCACGCCGGGCTCGCTGGACGTGCACGGCCAGGCTGCGGACCTGTTTGCTCCCGACGGCACGCTGACGCTGAAGGGCGCGAACGTGAAACTGGATGCGCAGGTGCAGTCGATTCCGTTGCCGTTCCAAGTGCCCGGCGTGAACGCGCCGGTGCAGGTGAAGACCGTGACGGTGAGCCTGGTCAGCGACGACTTGACCGGCCGCATCGTGGCGTCGCTGAACGCCAACGCGCAAATTGAAGGGCAGCCCGAGACCACCGTTGAGGCGCAAGCCGCGCTGGCCAACGTGCTGAACGCCAACGGCGAACTGGCGCTGCAGGGCGGCTCCGCCAACATCACCGCGATCGCGCAGAACCTTCCCATTCCCGCAGCCGACTTGCGTGGCATGGTGCACCAGTTCAAGGCCACTATCGCCAGCAGCGACCTCACCAAGACAACCGTCATCGCGATCGACAGCAACGCGCAGATCGAAGATCAAGCGCCAAGCACGCTGACAGCCAGTTTGAGCGTTGATGAACTGTTCACGCCCAAGGGCGATGTGCAGGTGGCAATTGAAAAAGTCACTGGCACGCTGCAAGGCTCCACGCTGCCCACATCGATTCTGCAGCCGGCGGTTGATCGCGCGGGATTGCCGGTGGTGCTCAGCCGCGATGTCGGACCGGTGCTGGACGTCAACGCGTCGTTTTCCGCAGGCGCCACACGCGAGGTGACTCTCAATGCTCTGGCCGCGCTGCTTACGGTTGAAGCCAAGGGAACCGTTGATCCCCAGCGCCGCTCACTGGTTGGCAATCACTTGTTGATCGATGCCAAGGCCATCAATCCGGAACTGGTCAAGGCGCTGGCCAACCTCACCATCGATCGGGCGACCGCGGCCCGGATTCAGTTGACCTCCTTCACCGTGCCGCCGATGGACCCTGCCACGGGGAGTTACCGCCTGCAGGATTTCGCCGCAACGGGAACGATGAACCTCGCCGGTCCGGTCGCCGTCACGCTGCCCGAGAAGCCGGCGACGCTGGAAGTTCAAGGCGTGGCGACGCAGTTCAATTCGCCCAGACTTGGCGAATCGGTTGCCGCGCAGGGAACCGCGATGGTGAATGGCGGGCACATCGAGTTTGATGAGCGCATCACGAAACTGTTCGATGCGCAAGGCAAACTCGATCTCGCCAACGCGATGCCGGTGGGAACCCTTGCTGTGCGCGATCTGCCTGCGGACACGATCAAGCAATTCGCGCCGAATCGTGATGCGTTGATTGACGATGTCATCGGCCGCTCGCTCAGCGCAACGCTGACCACGAGCGCATCGGATTCCAATCTCGCGGCCAGCGTGCAGGCCAGCGGTCAGAACGCGCAGGCCACGCTCAGCGCAATCCGCGAGCCCGACGCGATCAACGTCCTCGGCGGGCGGCTGACGCTCAACATGACCCCCAACCTCGTTGCGCACCTGCAACAGGGCGCGGCGAAGCCGATCGTGCTTGAATCGGCGGCGGCTGGCGCGATCGACATTCAACAGTTCAGGATGCCCGCCACCGGGCCATTGCAGTACGCCCTGCCCAAGGAACCCGTGCACGCATCGCTTGAAGTGTTGAGCATGACGGTCAACAACGTTCCGGGATTCGTGGAACCGCTGAATCTCTCCAACGTGCTTGCGAACATTACGACGACGCTCGGCTCCACTCCGCCGCGATACGAAATCGATGGCGACCTCACGCTCAACCGGCCGCGTGCCGGACAGGGCGTCGCGAACATCCGCCATCGAAGTTATCTCGCGCTGGGCGAACAGCTCACGATCACATCGGACATGGGATTCTCGGAACTCTCGGTGGCGCACCTGGAGCAGATGATCGGCCGCCAGCCGGGCGAGATTTCCAAGTGGACCGGCGATCGAGGCAATCTGGCCGCATCCCTGAAAGGCGGGGGCGGCTCATACCAGGTTCACGCGCACCCGCTGCTGCCCAACGTTGAAGCCGAACTCGATGTGATGGCAGACCCGCAGTTCATCACGGTCAAGGGACACACATCGAAGTTGATTCTCACGCGCAACGCGCTGGAGCAGCAGATGAACCCGCCGCCTTCGGGCGACGCTGCCGCCGCGGATCGCACGCGCGTGCTCAGTGATCTTGCCGTGGAAGCCAACCTGCGTGAAATCCGTATCCCCCGCGCGATGCTTGCTGATCAGTCCTTTGATCCCAAGGCGGTGTTGGTCGACGTCGGCATCACTGGCGGGCCGCTGCACATGATGAGCGCAGGCGAAACGGAAATCACGCTGAGCAACCTGGTCACCTCGCTGACGTGCGCCGATCTGAACGACGGCGTGCAGTTCACGTTGCGAGGCAAAGCCGACGCCAAACTTCCGCCGATCGAAGCCGCGCCCGGCACCCCCGCCGCACGCGCCGCCGCCACGCAGCCGGCCAGAACCATCAGCGAGCCCAAACCAGGCGTGTTGGACGTTTCCGGCAAACTGGTCGATCTGATGGGACAGGATTCGAAACTCAGCCTCGCCACGATGAAGGTGCAACTGGACGCCAACGTCAAGCAGGTGCCTACGGCCGTGGCCGACGCCGCCGCGAAAATGGAAGGCCTGCTTGTCGCGGCGGTTGGTCCGCTGATGGACGCCACGATCAAGGCCAATCGCTTTTCGCCCAATACGGGCCGGATGGATGCGCGGATAGACGCGACCAACGGCTGGCTTGAAGCGACCGTCGCCGGGCGCGAGCGATCGTTGAACATCAACAAGACCAACCCGCTGCGTGCGGAACTTGCCCTGAGCCCGCCTTTGCGCGACCGAGTGCTGTACAAGATTCACCCGATCTTCTCCGACATCCGCACCACCGAGCAGCCGCTGCGAGTGCACGTGCCCTGGTTGCAGGCGCCGCTGGATGCCAACGGCCGATTCGACATCAGCCAACTGGGCGCGAACATTGAAATTACCCTGGGCAAGGTCGAGATCGACAGCGGCTCGACAACGCTCTTCCTGCTCAAGATTTTCGGCCAGGATCAACGCAAGCAAACGATTTCGGGCGAGATCGAACCCATCATCGCGAAGATTCGCAAGGGCATTGTCACCTACGACCGCTTCGCGGTGCACATCGACAAATACACGCTGGTGTACTCCGGCCAGATCGACCTTGTGCATCGCACGGTCAACCTGCGAACGGAAGTGCCGCTGCGGGCGCTTGGGCAATCGATTCAGGAACTGGAAGGTTTCGCTGACCAGATCGTCGTGCCGCTGGTGACGCGCGGAAAATTCGGCGAATTGAAAACCTCGATTGATCCGGATTTCGACATAGGCAAAGCCGCGCTGGACGCCGGTTTCAAGGGCGGCTTGGAGCAACTGCTCAAGGACAAGGGCGGAATCGGCGGACTGCTGGACAAATTGAACGACAAATGATCGGCGTCACATCACATTGATCGCAGCGGGTTGGCGTCGCGGCGCGAGATGCTCACGTTCACATCCGGCGCCACATCATTCAGCCGCTTGCGCAGCACCTTCAGGTATCCGCGCTCGGTGTTGGTGTGGCCGGCCAGCACCACGGTGCAGCCCTGGGCTTGGGCGTTGAGCACATCGTGATGGCGCAACTCGCCGGTGAAGAAGAGTTGGCAGCCCTGATCGATGGCGTCCTGGAGCAGCGACCCGCCGGCTCCCGCGCACACGCCGATGCGCGTGTACCGGGCCGGGGCGTCGTGGCCAACCGCCACCTCCAGGCGCTTGAGGCCGAGATTCTGCTTGAGGCGCTGCGCCAAGGACTTGAGTGTGACGGCTTGATCGAGCATGACCCGCCGGCCGTGGCCGATGTGCCGCAGCGGGCGTGAGTGCAGAGGATAGATGTCGATCGCGGGCTCTTCATAAGGGTGGAACTGCCGCAGCGTGGCGAGCGCCAGGGCGAGCGCGGCTTTGGGGCAGACCATTTCCAGCCTCACCTCATCCACCACCTGCATCGCCCCGCGAACCCCTAGGGTGGGCTTGGCGCCGTCTCCCGCGAAGAACGTACCGCGTCCGGGCAACTCGAATGAGCACAACTGATACTTGCCGATCTGCCCCGCGCCGACCGAAGCCAGCCCGTTGCGAACGGCGTCGACGATGTCCGCCGGGCAGAAGGTGACGATCTTGCACTGCTCGCTCTCGGGAAGGAATTCATAGGACTGCAGCGCACGCACATCGCCCGTGCCGAAGGCCTGCGCCAGCCAGTCGTTGATCCCATCCGGGGCGGCGTCCAGCGCGGTGTGCGGCGAGTAGATCGCCAGGCGCGAGGCGATCGCATTCAAAATGATGCGCTGCTTGGGCGAAGCGTCGGTGATCGATTTCAGCGGCTGAAAAATCGGCGGGTGGTAACTCACGATCAATTTCGCGCCGGCGTTCACCGCTTCATCCAGCACCGCGTCGGTCAGGTCGATCGTCAGCAGAATTGAATCGGCCTCCCACTCGCCCGAACCGGCGAGCAATCCAATGTTGTCCCACTCCGCGGCGTACTGCGGCGGGGCGATGGTCTCAAGGGATTGAACGATGTCGTTGATGAGCATTTGGAGCCATTCGATGAGCAATCAGGATTGAACGGTTGTCGGCGACTCTCGCGCCGGCGCGTTGATGCCGCCGCGTGTTCCCCGTTGCCGCAACTGTATCACAGTCTGCGCCAACAGCGCCGCGAACACCGGTGCATACGCCGCAGTAAGCACCCACGTCGGCACGGTCCAGTGAACCATATCTCCCAGCACCGCATAGCCCCAGGGCAGCGTCAGGGAAAGAGTCCAGATCACCCAGTTGTTCGCCATGGGCACCAGCGCGAAGCCCCACAGCAGGTACCAAGGGTGCGCGGTTGTGGTCAGCAACACCAGCGCGGTCAACATGGCGCATGTCGACCGCCAGACATCCATGCGAGCGCGGCAAATCCACACGACGGCTCCGATCAGCAACAGGAAACAGAACTGCCGGGCCAGCCATTCCTGTTGCAGGTTGAATCCCTCCGGCCGTCCGTCTGCGGGAATCAGGATTCGAACCGCCCCCAGCGCGGCCTGATATATCCCGCCGAAGTGCGCGAATTTTTCCGCCAGTTCCTGTGCGGTGGTTCGCCACAATCCAAACGCCCGGCCATGATCGCCCCACACAAGCCAGAACGGCGCACACGCGGCGGCGGCAACTGTCACGCCGGTGATCATGCTCGTGATCCAGTCGCGCAGCGGCCGGCCGCGAAGCATGAACAAACCCGTCGGCAGCGTGAACGGCTTGCCCAGCGCGGACAATCCAAGAAACGCCGACC
>CAMPIL010000058.1 GCA_946886375.1 uncultured Phycisphaerales bacterium | reverse complement strand
CACAGGCGCGACCCCGCCGTACCCCCCCCCCCCAATAAGCGCCCCGCCGGGCCCCGCCTCCGCGCGGGCCTCACTCCCCAATCTTACCCCTCCTTTGCTTCGCGGCGAGACGCTCAATTACCACGCCATCGGCACTGTTGAAGCGGACAACGTGGGCATCGCCACGATCTCGGTCGAGCGACCGTACGACCGATTCACCGCGGTGGAAGTCTTCGTCGCGCTTCAGAATTTCAACAAGACGTCCGCGGCCTGCGACATTCAATTGAGCGTGGATGACCGCGCCATTGCAGTGGAAAGCGTGACGATTGACGCCGCCCAGGAGGACCCGACCACCAAGGCGCTGATTCCGGGTCGGGCCAACGTCGTGTTCACGCCTTTTGAACAGCCGCGCGGCGTAGTGATTCAGGTGACCAATCTGCGGCAGGACGATCTTGCAGCGGACAACGTGGCGCAAATCGTCGTGCCGCCGCCGCAGCGATTGCGCGTCGCACTCGTCGTTGCGGACACGAGTCGGTCGATCATTCGCCGGGTGCTCGAGGGCATGAAGTTCGAATCGCTGGAGATCATGCCGCCATCGCGGTATGAAACATTGGCCGGCCAGGGACAACTGGACGGCTACGACGTCATCGTGCTTGACACCTACAAGCCCGCCGCGATGCCGCCGGCGCGGTACTTAAGTTTCGGTCCGACACCGCCGGTTGAAGGGCTGAATGAATTCGGCGAAGGCTCGCCGCAGATCATTCTTTCGGTGAATGATGATCACCCGGTCATGCGCTTTGTCGCGTACGACAACCTGTTCGTGAACAACTTCAAGCAGATTCAGCCCGCCCCCGACGTGAGGGTGCTGATGGAAGGCAGCCGTGGTCCCGCAGCAGTGGCCATTTCACGCGGGCCGCTGCAGGTCGTGCATTGCACGTTTGATCCGTTGGAAAGCAACTGGCCGTTTCAGCGCAGTTTTGTGACGTTCATCTTCAACGCGGTCGATTTCCTCGGCCATGCCGGTGAGGCGCTTACGAGTCAGAGCCTGGCGCCCGGCGACGCAATCACCGCGCGGCTGCCGGCCTCCGCGCGCGACATTGAGTTTCTCGCCCCTGACAACACTGAACCAGCGCCTGTTCAAGTCCTCGATCCGGCGCAATTTGCATGGGGGCCCATACGGCTTGCCGGCCTGCACCTGTTGAGTTGGAAAACCGGCGAAGACGACGCTCCGCAGACGCGCGCGTTCGCGGTGAACTTGTTCAGCGAATCTGAGGGCCGCATCGACGTCAACCCGCAGGTGACGTTGGGACAGGAAAGCGTGGTGGGCAGACAGTCTGATGAAGCGGTGTACACGCCCCTGTGGCCTTGGGCGATCGGCGTGTGCCTGATGGTGCTGATGGTGGAATGGTGGGTGTACCACCGCAAGGCGTACATCTAACCGAGATTCATTCGGCTCGCGCGTGCCGGGCGGTTTTCTTGTCCGGCAACACCAGCGTCCACTTCACGCCGGACTTTTCCTCCACCGCCGTCACCGTGTTGCCTGCGACATCCAGCCGGAACACGTCGCTCTCAGATGGAAAGAGTGCGGGGTTGTTTGGCGGCTCCTCGCGGTCAGAATGATTTCGCCGCACCACGCTCTGGTGATACCGTTTGTAAGAATCCACAGCGGCGGAATTCTCGCGACTGATCAACCACGTGCGGCGGTCCGGTTCATCAGACATCATTGCAACGCGGATGTCTGAGACCTCGCACTTTTCGACGACGGCGACAAGGAACACCAGCCAATCGGCGTTGTTGATCTCACGGCGTGCGAGCAAAATTCCAGCGACGTCGGTGGATTCATCCGGCGATTTGCCTCCGAGCACAGCGAATTGCTCTGCTTCACTGACGTGGGAAGTCTGCCGGAGGAACGACATATCTCCGTTGGATCGCGCTACGGACGATTGCTCCATCGCTTTCTGCCACGCTGAGAGCGTTGCTTTCTTCTGACCGCAACCGGTCGCCCAGCATGCAGTCGCGATGAGGAATGCCGTGGAAACGAATTTCATGAAAAGTCGTGGCTTCATCGCTTCATTCCCATTGCTTCGTGTGATTCGCCATCCGGCCGACCGACTGAGTGGATCGACCGAAGCGCTGTGATGACTTCCACATGGCGAAATTGTGAGGCGACTTCCAGCGGAGTCTTGCCTTGGGCATTGCGGGCCACGTGGTCGGCCCCGTGCTTGAGCAGCATGTCGGCAATCCGCTGATTTCCGGCAAACGCCGCCTCGTGCAAAGGCGTGGCGCCAAGATTGTTGCGGGCATTGGCATTCGCACCCTTGGCCAGCAGGATCGAGCACGCGGACTCGCATTGCCGCCGCGCGGCTAGGTGCAGCGGCGTCGTGCCATGCGCATCGGTCACGTTGGCTGTCCCGCCATGCGAGAGCAGCAGTTCGATGACCTCGCCCGCGCCGTGCTCGGCAGCATCGTGCAACGGCGTCCAGCCAAATTGATCTGCCGCGGCGGCATTGGCACTGTGGGACAAAAGCAATTCGCACACCGCCGTGTGTCTCCGTGCGGAGGCCAGATGCAGCGGCGTGACGCCGAGCGAATTCGCGGCGTTGACGTCCGCGCCGGCTGCGATCAGTGTGCTCGCAGCCGCTTCGCTTCCAACTGAGGCCGCACAGTGCAGCGGCGTGGCGCCGACGTTGTTGCGCAGTCGCGGGTTCGCGCCCGCCTTGAGCAAGAGTTGCGCGGCCTCGGGCTGGCCGTCCACAGCCGCCCAGTGCAGGGCCGTCTCGCCGCGATTGTCAGCCACGTTGACGCGCGCTCCGCGGCTGATGAGCATCGAAACCATCGCCGGATACGCCAAGGCACGATGCAGCACGGTCTGTCCGCGATCGTTCTGGGCGTTGAGGTTGGCGCCGCTGGCGATGAGATATTCAGCCAGTTCGACATTGCCGCTGCGCGCCGCCAGGTGCAGAGGCGTATTGCCCCATTCCGATGAATAGCGCTCCAGCGAACGCACTTGCGCGTTGACATTTGCGCCTCGCTGCATTAACCGCTTGGCCGTGGCCAGGTCGGCAGACGCCGCAGCGTGATGCAGGCTGGTGTATCCGTTGAAGTCGCGTGCCGTGACGTTCGCATCAGGCGCGGGCGACTCGAAGCACGTGTTGCCGATCGTGATCAATTCAGAGTTCGTGCCTTCGTATCCATAAGGCTGACCGAAGTAGGTGCGGTGGCTCTCAAGGATCGCGTCGAAATACTGCCGCGGATAACGATTGCCGTGGTGATCGCTTCGCCGCGCCAGAATGGCCGGGGCCCGTTCGCGCACAGCCTTACGGAGCGCATCGCGCATGCTCGATTCAAACAGGCCCGGATTCAATGCTTCATCAAAATGGCTGCAGATGAACGCCTTGAAGAAATCCGAATCCCGTCGAACGTGCGGCGCGATCGTCCACAGGTCACCCTCACGAGTCAGCATCGGCGGCTGCATTTCTCCGTCGATCATCACCGATTCAGTCAGATTGAGATAGAACAGCAGTCCGAGGTAGTTCGCAGCGAGGTCGGCGTTTGAATAGTCGCCTGCGGAAAGGTATCCCACCATGCCGCGCTCGGAAAACAGCGGCCCGGACGTTCCCACCTTCACCGCCGCCGCCAGCGCCGCTTCATGTTTCGCTCCGCCGCGGCGCGCGTCGGTGTAGGCTTTATAATAGTGCAACCCCATGTCGGTGAAGTGGCCGATCTTGTCGGTGCCGAAATACGTGCCGTACGCCATGAGCGTGGACGCGTGCCAGAGGCGGAACAACTGGCGCGGATCCAGCGGGAAATGAACGTGCTGATACACGTTGCCGAACTGCTGTCTGTATCCCACGATCTTTCCGGGAAACTGCTTGGCGAGCGCCGGTGAGGCCAGAACCCGCTCGTAGCCTTCAATCACGTCGTATGCGGGTCCGAACTCGCTGTTCACCGCGCGCACGATCGTGTCCTGACTCTTGAGCGAGGTCAGCGATGTTCCGCCGCCGCCCTGCGCCGCCTGCTTGATGCGCGCATTGACCTTGCTCACGCCGTTCTCAATCGCCTTGTACGCCCATGCGTTGAGGTGCGGGCCAAGGTCAGCGAACACGCGGCCTTCGGGCAGCGTGTACTGATCGGTCTCGTGAGCCGCCGTCGGTGACGCCAGCGCAGCAATCACGATGATCAACGCCGGCGCCCATTTCACGATGATGTGCTTCATCACCTGTCTCCTGCCAAGACTTTCAGAGCAGACCAACTGCTCCCAAGAAGCCTGATCGTAATCGGTGGCCCCAGTTGAATACGCTGGGGACACGGCCGGATTATCCGGCAAACACATCGTCTTGCAAGCCGTCTAGGCATCGCCGCACCGGCTGGTGGGCTTGTGTGTCACTATTCAGCAGGAGAAGGAACATCCACGCATGTCACAGATGAATGCGCGCATGACTCCTTCGCTCTCTTGAATCTGTGCAATCCGCGTCGGCTGCGGATCGCTTTGATTTCGAGCGTTCGCGCCTCGCAGCCGCGCTTACTTCGCGCGGCCGGCCATGATCTCCGCCAGCAACTCGCTGTCGATGCCCAGGTATTCGCGCATGTGCAGGTCGTACACTTCCTGATCCTGATCGCGCGAAAAATCCAGGCGCAACTCGTTGATCACCTTCGTGCCTTGGCCGATCCAGTCGCGCCACGTCTCTGCGGCGATGTTGTCGAAGATCCACTGCCCCAGCGCGCCTCGAAACGGTGGCGATGGCAGCTTCGTGCCCGGCCGCCCCGTGCGCCTGCAGATGAACGACCCGCTCGCTTTCAACTTCGCGGCCGCTTCCTCAGCGCTCGCCGAGGCCTGTGGCGGTTCGCGCCCGATGCTGCGCAGCAACTCCGCCATCGCCTGCTGCGGCATGCGGTCGCCCTTGCTCGCCGCGACTCCGTATCCTTTATTCAGGATGGCGACGGCCTTGTCGGCCCAGCCCGCATCGATCATCGCCTTGCCCGTCAGTTGATACGCCTTGCTCATGCCGGGGTTGATCGCGATGGCGTTCTCCAAACTCTTGGCCGCCTCCGCAGCGCGACCCGCCTGCAGGTACGCATTCCCAAGGCTGAAATGCGCCATGTCGTTGGTCGGGTCTTCCCGCGCCATCTTCTCGAATTGACTGATGCGATCGGTCGTTGTGGTCATATGATCTACGATTGATGATTAGCGATTGACGATTGAGTTCGCTTCCGCGCGAACCGCCCAATACAGCATCCACATCCTAGGTCTCGCGACTCAAATCGCAAACCGCTCGCCCCAACAGCAATCCTCCATCCAGAATCTGAAATCCCTTCATCTTCATGCCCTCCACCTCAGTCAACCTCGCAGGCATTCAACTCCGAAACCCTCTCATCGCAGCAGCGGGAACCTGTGGCTACGTCAGCGAACTCGCTGATGTCCTCGATCCGCGATGCCTCGGCGCCATCGTCACCAAGTCCATCACTCGCCATCCACGCGAAGGCAATCCGCCCTGGCGCATCATCGATCTGCCTCGAGCCAACGGCATGCTCAACGCCATCGGCCTCGCCAACGTCGGCCTCGATCGCTTCCTCAACGAGAAACTTCCGCAAGCCCAATCCATCGACACCGTCATCATCGGCTCCATCGCAGGACATTCCATCGATGACTACGTCGCAGTCGCCGCTGCATTCGACGCAGCGCCGCAACTTCCCGCAGTCGAACTCAACGTCTCATGCCCCAACACCGCAGATGGCCTTCAATTCGGCGAGGTCGCTTCCAAACTCACCGAACTCCTGCGCGAAGTCCGGCCCGTCCTCACACGCGCCAAACTCATCGTCAAACTCTCACCCAACGTCGGCGACATCGTGAGCATGGCCCGCGCCGCCATCAACGCAGGCGCTGATGCCCTCACGCTCATCAACACGGTCTCCGCCATGGCCATCGATGTCCACACCCGCAAAACTCGCCTCAACGGCTTCAACGCCAGCAACGCCAACAGCGTCAACAAGCCAAATGCAAGCGGGGGAGGCGGCTTGTCCGGGCCCGCAATTCATCCCATCGCAGTGCGAATGGTGCACGATGTCTATCACAAGGTCGCGCGCGATGCGAACATCCCCATCATCGGCCTGGGCGGCGTCATGACCTGGCAAGACGCAGCGGAACTCATCCTCGCAGGCGCAACCGCAGTCGGCGTCGGCACCGCGCTCTTCGTCGATCCAACACTGCCTCGCACAATCGCCAAAGGCCTGGAACAATGGATCAACCAGCAGAAGGCCAACTCCATCGCCGACCTCATCGGAGCAGTCCAGCACGCATGACCCAGCAAGAACGCGATCGTTTCGACGCCATCTTCGATCAGGTGCTGCGCTCGCTTCCACAATCCGTGCGCAACATGTTCGATGATGCTCCGCTCATCATCGAAGACTCGCCTTCACCCGACATCCTCGAAGACTTCGGCCTCGATCCAGATGATCACACCCTCTGCGGCCTCTACAGCGGCACGCCCATGACCGATCGCACATACGACGGCCCGCCTCATTCGCCCGATCACATCTACATCTTCCGCGAAGGCGTCATCCTCCAGGCAGGCGGTTGGCAGCAGACCTTCGACGCCGCAGGCAATCCCATCCCGCACCACGAAGGCGGCGGAGGCGAAGCCGCCATCGCACACGAAATCCGCATCACGATCCTGCACGAACTCGGCCACCACTTCGGCCTCGATGAAGATGACCTGATGAAGATGGGTTACGACTGAAAGCAGAGTCCGCAACCGCAAATCAACCACAGATCAACCGCAAATGAACGCAGATGAACGCAGATGCAGGGGATGTAAGCAATGCAAGCGATCCGCAGATGTCGCAGATGCCATCGATCGCGCATATGCAAAACAACATCCCGCGTCCTAACCCCCAACCCCTTTCCATCATCTATGTTTATCCGCGTTCATCCGCGGCGAAATCTCTCCCTGCGGCTTTGCGCTGAACTCAAGAAATCCTGAAGCGCTTGCCGATGGTTTTTAATCGCAAAAGGGGAAGAAGGTCGCCGCGGTCCGCCGCGGTGCGTTGAGAGACCTTCCATCCGGGCGGGTGTCCGCCGGGGGTCGATCAACATCTCAAGAGCGGCCAGGAGGACATTGTGATGGAGGGCGCCATCACGAAAGCACTCACCCTCTGCGATTCGTTGCACAAGCCTCAGGACCGATCCCGAGGCGACCCGTCCTCGGCCCCGCAAGCCACAGTCCACGAGTGGCTTGAAGTCGTGGCCCATTGGAAACTGTCGCCCAGCCAGGATGAAGCCCTGCATGGCGTGTTCCACGGCCTGACCTTTCAGCAGATCGCCGACAGTATCCACCGCAGCCGCGCTGCGATCGATTCACGCTGGCGTGGGGTGAAGACCAAGACAGGGGCCGAATCGATCACCGATGCGATCCACAAGGTGTATGTCGAGGTCGTGATTCCCATGCGGATCAAGGCGGCAGTGGATGCAGCAGTCCAAGCCGCAGTAGCCGCAGCGACCGAACCGCTCCTGCGGCAGATTGAGGAGTTGGAAAATCAAATAAAGCACTTGGAGGCGGGGTGAAACTCGCTACAATCCGACCACTCGGACGGCTCAACTCGAAATGGGGACGATCATGAGCACAGACGCGACAGCGGTTGGAAGGACGCCCGCCACAACGACAGCCGTGACGATCGGATATCTGCATGATGTCGTCCGGCAAACAAGCTTGCTGCGCGAGGCACTCCAGTCAGACAAGACGCGCATTGGATGCTTTTTGGGCGCAGGCTGTCCGTTAGGCGTGTTTGACAATGACGAACTCACCTCATTGGGTCTAATCCCAGATGTTGCGGGTCTTACCAGTGCAGTTGCTGAGGCTTTGAAGGCACTCGACAAGAAGGCCAAAGTCGATCCGACGAGACAGTCTGCATGGGAGAAGCTTGTAAAGGAATGCACCAGGGCGGAAGGCGAAATCCCCAATGTTGAACACATCTTGAGCGAGTTACGCACGCTAACCGGTCGTCGTGGTAATAGTCCGGTAAATGAACTGCCCAAGGAATGTCTAATTGGCTTGGACGCTGATATTTGCAACATCATCGCTGACAAAGTAGGCGTATCGCTCCCGACCCACGTTTGTTCTTACAACCGGTTTGCTGCGTGGGCGGGCGGTATTCAGCGCATGGTGCCGCTAGAAATCTTCACCCCCAATTACGATCTTTTGGTGGAGGAAGCTTTTGAACGCCTTGGCATTCCACTGTTTGACGGATTTGTTGGATCGAGGGAACCATTTTTTGACATCGCTTCCATCGAACAAGACGCTATCCCCCCGCGTTGGAACCGCCTGTGGAAGCTCCACGGCTCGATCAACTGGCAGAAACGTGACGATGGGGGTGTGTTTCGGGTAAGCCAAAAGGCCGCGCCCGGAAAGGCAATGATATATCCGTCGCATCTCAAATATGACCAGAGCAGGCGCATGCCGTACTTGGCGATGATCGATCGACTGCGCGCATTTTTCCGGCCAGTAAAGGCTGATGGTCGTGGACTTGGCCCGCCTATCTTAGTGATTAGTGGCTATTCATTCTCGGATGACCATATTAACGAGGTTATTCTGGATGGTTTACGAGGCAACGCGACGGGTCATTGCTTTGTACTTGCTTATGAGGCGCTGGAGAAGCTGTCTCGCGTCAGATCGCTTGCAACCGAGCAGCGAAACATGACCGTAATCTCGCGGGACGGTGCCATTGTCGGCGGACGCATTGGAAAATACACTAGCGTGAAAGTTGGTGATGAACATCGTCCCTGGCTGGTTGAAGAAGACGTGAAAGTCAATCCAAGCGAGAAGGCGCCTGAAATACGCTGCCTGCTCGGAGATTTTCACTACTTTGCAAAATTTGTGGAGCTAATCCGAGGAGGGGTGGGCGATGCATTCAACTAATACACTGGCGCCTCCGACGCGGCTTGGAACCGTCGAGAATGTTGAAGGAGCCACTTTGAACGTAAGGCTTCCGGACGATGTTGCCCATGGTTTGATGTTTGTCGCAGGCGAGGGATATCGAGTGGGGCAGGTTGGCAGCTTTGTTCGAATACCGGCCGGCTATCTCGATCTTTATGGAATCGTTTCACAGGTGGGAGCCGCCGCTGCACCGTTGAAATCGGAAAACGTTCCGCAGATCGACAGTCGATGGCTGCGGGTCGAGCTCGTTGGAGAAGGTCGTCGCGGGGCCAAGTTCGAGCGCGGGATTTCTCAGTACCCTTCCGTCGGCGATCCAGTTCATGTGGTCACTGAATCCGATTTAAAAACGCTTTATGCTCCAGGCGAAGCTGATGCATACGTCGCGATTGGCCGAGTCGCAAGCGCTCAATCGATAAGTGCGTATGTGGATTTGAACCGATTGGTTAGTCGTCATTCTGCTGTTCTTGGAAGCACCGGTTCTGGCAAGTCCACAGCTGTGGCCAGCTTGCTTGGCTCGATTTCGGACTCAAAACGATTTCCCGCAGCACGAGTCGTGCTACTCGATCTCCATGGTGAGTATGCAAGTGCTTTTGGAGAGCATGCTCGCGTTTTTCGCATCGGTGCGAATACAGCGGCTGGCGAACATGAATTACGCATCCCTTACTGGGCGCTGACTTGTGATGAACTCGTGACTGTCGCCATGGGCACTGTCACCGGCCAGGCATTGACGGTCGTACAAGAGGAGATTATTGCCGCCAAGCGACTAGCCAAACCGTCGGGACGGCTTCACAAAATTGAGCAGCACCAGATTACTGTTGATTCCCCCTTGCCATTCTCAATCCATAAGCTGTGGCTCAAGTGGATTTCAATGTATACATCAACGCACATCGTATCCAGTACTCAGAATCAGAGTAACGATACGCGAGCATATCTTGAAGAGGGTGTTCCACCGGTAAAGCAAATGGGTGATGCGTACAACTTGATACGTCCAAAATTTAAGCCTGAATCGAAGGCCGAGGGCTCGGCGAAGATTTATTTAAACGAGTACAAGAATGCAGTACCTAGTCACATCGCCATACTTGAAGCAAAGCTGCGTGACCCCCGTATGCAGTTCCTATTTTGTCCCGGCGACTGGCACGTAAAGGAAGAGGAATCCACCGAAGCTGACCTTGATGCGCTCCTGCGGCAATGGATCGGAGCTGACAAGCCTATCTCTGTTTTCGATCTATCTGCTATACCTAGCGCAGTGCTTGATGATCTTGTTGGAGCACTTCTTCGAATCCTTTACGATGCTGCCTTCTGGGGTCGAATGCTTCCTGTGGGGGGTCGTAATAGGCCGCTGCTGATTGTTTTGGAGGAAGCGCATGCTTACCTTGGCAAGCAAGCAGACTCTGCCACTAAGGGGAGAGCTGCGCGGGCGGCTCGCAGGATTGCCAAGGAGGGGCGCAAGTATGGCGTCGGCCTCATGCTTGTGAGCCAACGCCCCTCAGAGATAGATGATACAGTGCTGTCGCAATGCGGAACGCTTTTCGCACTTCGATTGACGAACGAGTCAGATCGCGGGCAGGTATCGACCGCGTCATCGGACAATCTCAAGGGGTTATTCGGAATGCTGCCAGTCCTCAGGACGGGTGAAGCGCTGATCGTCGGTGAAGCAGTGAACTTGCCGGTCCGGGCTTTGATTGACCTTCCTTCGGAAGCTGGACGTCCAAACAGCCATGATCCTTTTGTGGTGGTTCCACCGAGTCCCGGCGATCCCAAGTCAGGCTGGACACAGCGGGTGGAACAGGAGGATTACAAGCCGCTGGTTGACGCGTGGAGAACGCAAGACGTCTTTGTAAACACCAATAACAAGGAGTAGCGCGATGGAACGAACCCCGGTCTCGTCATCCAACATTGTTTCAATAGGCTACGATGGCGATTCCTCAACGCTTGAGATTGAATTTAAGGACGGGTCAGTTTATCAGTATTTTGGTGTTCCTGGAGACGTATACGATGCACTGATGAGTGCGCCGTCACATGGGACATACTTCGCTGCCAACATCAGAAAATCGTATCAGTACGCGAAGCTCTAAATGATGATCCCTAGGACCTTTGGCCAGTTCGTGATTCGCATCGAGTTCACGTGCGTGATACTGTATATGGTTACGAATGGATCAATCGCGCAAGCGAGTTGGACTGTTTCGTAGATGCCTTCTGTTCGCCGCGTTCAATATACCACTCGGACGCCTCGCGCCAATAGTGATGGGATTGGCATTAGGGTGCAAGCCGGTGAAGGTTGACGAAAACATACCTAAAGATGATTGAGCCGCTCGCGTAAATCGTTGGGCTGCTGTGATCAATCCGGCGGTCTTTCGCCGTTTGCCCGTTCCGAATCCACTCTTTTGGCGACCCGGCGCGGTCTTTCCCGCACTCCGCGCCTCGTTTCCGGCGCACCATCGCAAATTCCGGGGGCGCAGCGCTGCATTTCCTGCGCTTTGTCGCCCATTCCCGGAACTCCATCCTTCATCCCAGAAAATCTGCGCGCCGTTGCCCGCGCTCCTGGTTCCGTACATGGCGCTCCGGGTTCCGTTCACGGCGCTTCGCGGAAGTGTCATGGCGCTTCGCGGAAGAATTCCTGCGCTCCAGGAAACTGTCATGACGCTCCGAGGCTCGTCCCTGGAGCCCCGAGACTCGTCCTTGAAGCTCCAACTCATTTGGTCGGAGCTCCGGGACACTTTCCCGACGCTCCAGGACATTTGCATGACGCTTCAAAACACTTGCATGGAGCGCAGGAACACTTGTCGCAACACTCTGGAAACTTCCACAGAGTTCCCGGATCGGCGATAGCCGAATTTCTCGCCGAATAATCGGGGTCGCGAATGTTCGGCGTTTTTCCGGTTGGACCGCAATTGTCGCGGGCATGACCGGCGGAGCGCGAAGTCACGCACATGCGTGGCACGCACCTGCGTGGAAGTGAAATTACAGCTTCATTGGGCTTGCGCTTCGCTCGATGGTGTTGGCGGCCGCGTTGCCCGTTCGACACCGTGTCGATGGGAACGCCCGGATCAATCACAGAGCCGATCAAAAAGGAGTTTCATCATGCCAACCGATTTCATTCCCAGCACCGACGCCAACGCATTGATCTGGATGCAAGCGTTCAGTTCAGGCATCTCATCTTCAGTTTCAACGTATCAATTGACGCAGTCCGATGCGGACACGATCGCAGCAGCGGTGCAGGCCTATGCCGACACCCTGGCGATCGCGACCGCGCCGCTCACGCGGACCCCGGGCAATGTCAACGCCAAGGACACGGCGCGGAACGCTGCGGAATCGCTGTGCCGGCAATACGCGATCCAGATTAAGTACAACAACGGAATCAGCGATGAAGCGAAGATTCAGATCGGCGTGCGTCCTGTGAACACTTCGCGCGATCCGATTCACTGTCCTGCGAGTTCGCCTCTGGTGAACGTCAAGGGCGCGACGCCCGGCAGTCACACCGTGACGTTCGCCGACAGCCTGGAGCCCGACAAGCGCGCCAAGCCGTTTGGAGCGGCCGGATTGCAGTTGTTCTGCTACATCGGCGATGCGGCGACCGTTGATGAGAACGAGGCCCAGTTCGTCGGCATCTTCACGCGCAACCCGGTCAGCGTGCAGTTCATGCCTGAGGATGATGGCAAGATGGCCACCTACTTCGCGCGATGGTCGGGCAAGCGCGGCGACGTCGGCAACTGGAGTTTGCCGGTGAGCATGAGAATCGCGGCGTGAGCGAAAAGGCATCAGGCACAAGGTCAGGCACTAGGCACTAGGCACTAGGGATTAGTAACTGATGCAGCAAAACCAAGACTGTCCGCACTAGTGCCCAGTGCCCGATGCCTAGTGCCTTTCCTGTCCCCACTTATTTTCAAGGAGTTTCCAATGCCAGCCAAGAAGATTTCATCAAACAATGCGTATGTCGCGAATGATCCAATGAGATTGCGTGGCAAGCACGGACGGCCGCGCAAGCGCAATCCAGAGATCAATCAGCCCCAGGAGTCCAACCCCATCACGATCAGCGAAGCGGAGGCGGCAGGCTCGGTCCTGACGCTGACGTTTCCGGGCATCATCATTCTACAGAGAGGAAGCGTGCCTCAGATCACGACCGATGTCGCAGGGGCAGAGCCGATCAGCGCGGTGCAGACCGCCCCGAATACTGTCGCGATCACCTTTGACGCGACTATCGCGGCGGCGACGTCGCTGACGATTCCGCCTCGTGATGGCGCGATTCGCAATGCGTCAGGAGGATTTGTCACGTCCACGTACTTTCCCCTTGCCGCCTGATCCGCCGCCGGTGGTGACGGATGCGTTTGCGCCGCAGAGTCATGGCATCTACTCGGAGATCGTGGTCAGTTTC